>CAMAUG010000024.1 GCA_945861255.1 Candidatus Sulfopaludibacter sp. SbA3 | reverse complement strand
ATCTGCTGGAGTTGGCGAACCTTCGTATTAAGGAAGCCAAAGTCTTACTCAATATGAACTGTCCGGAAGGGTCGTACTATCTGGCTGGTTATGCGGCCGAGTTGGCTCTCAAGGCATGCATAGCGCGAAAGACCGAGCGTTACGAGTTTCCGGACAAAATGCGAGTGCAGTCCAGTTACACACACGACCTCGTGAAATTGGTGAAGGTCGCCGGACTTGACGCGGAATTGGATGAAGCCACCGGGAAGGACCACGACTTGCGCGAGAATTGGATGGTGGTCAAGGGCTCGTCTGAACAGAGCCGGTATATGCGGCCGTCGCGCGAGGAAGCGGAGGTATTGTTAGACGCCCTATCGAATCGAAAACATGGTGTATACCGATGGCTAAGACATTACTGCTAGGGCCCGATCTCGACTTGGGGAAACGTTTTATCGAGTTGCTGGATGCAGCGGAATTCCCCGTTACCGTGGCTTGCTGGTTGCGGTGCGAAGAACAATTTGGCGAGGCTTGGGAGCTTGTTCTAGGATCCCAGCTTTACGATACACTCGGTCCTAAGCAGGCCTATCGGCGGCTCATTGACGCCTTGCCTCCAATAAAGGCAAGCGAATTCCAAATTCGGCTTCTCGGCAACCGCCACCCGTTAGTCAAGGGCTTAAGAAAGGCATTCGGTAAGGCCGGCTCCGTGGAGGAAATGCGGTTAGGTGGGCAGGGGTTCGGCGGAGTGTGGATCGATGATGGCTACGCATACCGGATCACTTGACAGAGACCATGGCAGCCACCAATCCAGTTCTCCCTCAAGACCCGGCGCAGGAAACGGCGCGGGCGCGCAAGCTTGCCGAACGCTATTTCCACGAGTTTGTCGATTTGCGCGAAGTGCGCATCGATCATGACCTGTTCCACAAGGTCCCGGTGGATCTGATGTTCCGCTACAACTTCGTGCCCATCCAGGCGTTCCCCGGGGCCAATGGCGATGCGGAGGGCGGCGCGCTGGAAATCGCTCTGGCCGATCCGCGTAATTTGAGCATGGTGGACGAACTGGCGGTGCTGCTCAACAAGAAGCTGCGCGTGAAAGTAGCCACGCTGTCGCAGATTTCCGACCTGCTCAAGAAGACTGAACAATCGCAGCGCGTGCTGGACGAAGTCACCGAGGGCTTCGCGCTGGACGTATTGGCGGGCGACGCGGACGGCGACGAAACGTTATCCATCGACCGCCTGGCGGCCGGCGATTCCGACATCGCTCCGGTAATCAAGCTGGTGGACACCACCATCTTTAACGCGCTGGAACGGCGCGCCAGCGATATTCACATCGAGACGCGCGATCAGGAAGTGGCCATCAAGTACCGCATCGACGGCGTGCTGCACTACGCCATGCCGCCCATCGCCAAGGACTGGCACTCCACCATCATTTCGCGCATCAAGGTGATGAGCGAACTGGACATCGCCGAACGCCGTGTTCCGCAGGACGGCCGTTTTCGCGTGCGCTACAAGAGCCGGCTGATCGACTTCCGCGTCTCCATCATGCCGACGATCTATGGCGAAGATGCAGTGCTGCGCGTGCTGGACAAAGAATCGATGAGCGAGCAGTTTTCGAAGCTCTCGCTGGACGTGGTGGGTTTTTCCGAAGGCGACCTCACCAAGTTCCGGCGCTACATTAAGGAACCGTACGGCATGGTGCTGGTCACCGGCCCCACGGGCTCCGGGAAAACCACCACTTTGTACGCGGCGATCAGCGAGATCAAGAACGAAGAGGACAAGATCGTCACCATCGAAGACCCGGTGGAATATCAGATCAAGGGCATCACGCAAATTCCGGTGAATGAGAAGAAGGGCCTGACGTTCGCTCGCGGGCTGAGGTCCATTCTGCGCCACGATCCGGATAAAGTGATGGTCGGTGAGATCCGCGACCAGGAAACCGCGCAGATCGCGATCAACGCCGCGCTCACCGGGCACCTGGTATTCACCACCGTCCACGCCAACAATGTACTGGACGTGCTGGGGCGCTTTCTGAACATGGGCGTGGAGGCCTACAACTTCGTCTCCGCGCTGAACTGCATTCTGGCGCAGAGGCTGGTGCGCGTAATCTGCCCCCACTGTAAGCGAACCGCGAATCATGCGGGATCGTATCTGCAGGAGAGCGGCCTGGACCCGCACGTGTGGGCCAACGTGCAATTTTACGAGGGCGAAGGCTGCTTTGAATGCAGCGGCTCCGGCTTCCGGGGACGCACGGCCATTCATGAACTGCTGGATCTTTCCGAGCGCATTCGCGAAATGATTCTCAACAAGCGCCCGTCGTCGGAAATCCGGCGCGTGGCGCGCGAAGAGGGCATGACATTTTTGCGTGAGTCTGCGCTGGCCAAGGCGCGCGCAGGCGTGACAACGCTGAAGGAAATCAACAAGGTCACGTTCATCGAAACCTGATGCCGATTTTGAGCGCACTCTCGCGGCTGGTGAAAGACCCCTTGCCGAACTACGTTTTCGAGCTGTCGGAAACAGGCTTGGCCTACTCGCGCCCGGCATCGTCCGGCGGAGCGGAAATGGGGTTCGCCGCCTTTGAACCAGGAGCGTTGACGGTTTCACCGGTGGCCGATAACATCCATAAAGCCGAGGTCCTGACCGCCGCCCTGGAGAGCATTGCACCGCGGGAGGCGGCCTCCAAGAAACGGCGCACGGCAGCCGTGATTCTGCCGGATTACGCCGCGCGCGTCACGGTGCTCGATTTCGATGCGCTACCGGCAGCCCGGGAAGAGCAGAGCGCGCTGGTGCGCTTCCGCTTGAAGAAGACGCTCCCGTTTGATGTCGAGGCCGCGGCGATGAGCCACTTTGTGCAACCCAAGACCTCGAAAGCGGGCAAAACGGAAGTGGTGGCGGTGACTGTGGCGTTTGACGTGATCGCGCGCTATGAGGCGTTGTTCCGGGGCGCGGATTTCCACCCGGGCGAGATCACCACTTCGGCGTTGACGGCGTTGCACTTGTATAACGAGGGTGGCGCGGCCGTGATCGCCAAGGTGGCCGGCCGCGTGTTGACCGTGATGGTGGTGCTGGACGGAAGCTTGAAAGTGTTCCGTTGCGTGGAGCTGGAGAACGCAGGAGAAGAAGAAATACTGTCCGTGCTCCAACCAACCATCGCCTATGCCGAGGACGAACTGAAGTCTCCGGGCTGCAAGTTGATTCTGTGCGGTTTCGCCGCCGGGGCGCTCAGCGGCTTGGCGCGGGAACGGAGCGCGCTGAGCAGTAAGCTGGGAATGGCGGGCGCTCACAACGCAGGCTTGCTCGGTTATCTGGAAGGAGCAGTAAATTAGCGTGCGTATCCCCGTCAATCTTGCCACTGAGCCGTTCCGTCAGGACCGGGGGTTGCTGGCGGCCTGCACGGGCGGGGCTGCCGCTTTGTTTCTGCTGCTGTGCGGGCTTGCGTACGGCATCCTCGCTGAAAGGAACCGCGTGGCGGACACGCGTTCAGCCGTGGAGCGGCTGTCCAACGAAACGCGTTTGTTGGACGCGGAGCAAGTCAAGTTGGATGCCGTGCTGCGCGCGCCAGAAAACGCGGTGGTGCTGGAACGCAGCTATCTGCTTAATACGCTGGTGGCGCGCAAATCCGTGAGTTGGACGCGCATCTTCGCGGACCTGGAAGAAGTGATGCCTTCGAACGTCCGCCTGATTCAGGTGCGGCTGCCGCAGATCGATTCACAGAACCAGGTGTTGCTCGATATGGTGGTGGGCGCGCAGAACCCCGGGCCGGTGATTGAGTTGTTGAAGAAATTGCAGGAATCGCCGCGCTTCGGCCCGGCGACGGTGCATAACTCGGTGCCGCCCACCGACAACGATCCTTTATACCGCTATCGCGTGAGCGTGAACTATGCCCAGAAACTCTAATTACCGCGTTTGGCGGATCGCGCTGGGCGTGCTGGCGGCGGCGAACGTGGCGGCCCTGGCGCTGGTATTTTTCCCGCCAGGTGGATCGGCGGAGGAATTGGAGCAGCAGCGCGCCACGCTCGAGTCGCAAATCGCGGCGCGGAGGCTCCGTATCACCGAGACGCGCAAATACGTGGCGTCGGTGGAAAGAGGACGGACCGAAGGCGACCAGTTCCTGGGGAATTACTTTCTGGCACGGCGCACGGCTTATTCTACGCTGCTCACTGAACTGGTGGCGGCCGCCGACGAATCCAAAGTCAAACCCAAGGAACATGCTTACGCCACCGAGCCCATCGAAGGATCGGATTCGCTGAGCATGATGACCATCACCGCGAATTTCGAGGGCAGCTACGCGAACCTGATGCGGTTTGTCCACGCCATCGACCAATCGCCGCGGCTGCTGATCATTGAGGCTCTCAACGCCGCCCCCCAGCAGGGTTCCGGAACGCTGGCCGTGAGCATGAAGATCGACACGTTCGTGCGCGAGGACGGCCTGGGAGCGGAGACGGGCGTCAGCGGTGGCTCAGCCGCCGCGGCGGCCACGGCCGGTGTCGCGCCCGTCAGCGGCGGCGCCCCCGCTGCAAGCACGGCCAGTGCCGCGCCCGGTGGCGGCGGAGCCGTGCGGCAAGACGCCGCGCGCGCCGCTAGTCTGAGTAGTGCGAGTGCGCAGGCAAGCCCCGCGCGGGGGAACGGGGACAAGCGATGAAGTTGGTTCCGGAAAAAGTAGGCGCGGAGCCAAAGAAGCTCGCTGTGCTCGGCGGGCTTGTTGTTGTGTTGGGTGGGGTGTACTTCATGAATCGCGCGGATTCCGGCGGCTCCGCCTCGGCGCCCACGCCGCTTCCTCAGGCGGTCAAACCGATTATCACGCCAGGCGTGACGCCGGCGCTTGCGCCCGCACAACGGGCTGCGCTGGCGCGGCGCGGCGGCAATTCGATCCAGGATTTCAAGCCTTCTCTGAAACTCCCCGAGGGTGTCGAGGTCAGCCGCATCGATCCCGCGCTGCATCTGGACCTGATCGCAAAATTGCGCGCGGCTGCATTCGAGGGAGGCGGGCGCAGCCTGTTCGATTTCGGCCCGCCGCCCGCGCCGCCAGCGCCTCCACCCAAGGTAGAGCCCATCAAGCCCGTGAATCCCGCAACCGTGTCGGCCACGCCAGGGGCAGGCGACGGCGTGGGCGCCCCTGGCGCGCCTGCAGCTCCGCCGAAACCCGTTCCACCGCCCATCCCTCTTAAGTTCTATGGCTATGTGAACGGATCGGTGGGTGGAGTGCGGCAGGCGTTCTTCCTGCAAGGGGACGACATTTTCGTGGCTGCCGAAAACGATGTGATCCAGAACCGTTACAAGGTGATCCGGATCGGCGTGAACTCCGCGGTGCTGGAAGATACCATGAACAACAACCAGCAGACCATTCCGCTGGTGCAGGAGCTTGCCGGATGAGAGCCGCACGGGACCAGCAGCGCCGCCAACCACACCGCCCGCGGTGCCGCAAGGAACGTCGCAAGCAAGCGGGATTCGCGCTGCTGGTGGTGTTTCTGATGGCGGCCGCGGTGGCGTACTCACTGTACCGCCAACTTCCGCGTGCGGCGTTTGAAAGCGTGCGCGACAAGGAGCAACTTCTGATCGACCGGGGCGGTCAGTACAAGCGCGCCATCGAAGTGTATTTAGCGGTCAACAAGCGGTACCCGGCAACGCTCGATGACCTGGAGAAGGGCGACAAGCGCTACCTGCGCAGGCGTTACAAAGACCCTCTCAACGGCAAAGATGAATGGCGGTTGATCCATACCAACGGCACCATGCTGACGGATTCTCTGGTGCAGAAGCCGGGCACGCAGAACGCCGGCCTGGGCGGAAACGGGCTACCGGGAGGGGGACCTCTGGGCGCCAATAGCATGAATTCTGCGGATCAACAGGGCGGTCTAGGGTTCGGCGGGGGCGGGCCGTTGGGAAGCCCTGGAGGCATGGCTGGTTCGCCCGCCGGTAGCAACCCGGCCGGTAGTAACCCGGCCGGTAGCAACAATGTTGCGGGCGCCAGTGTTGCCAGCGCCGGTCTGGCTGCCGCGGGCTTCGGCAATTCTCCGCTGCCGTTCGGCGGGGGCGCGGCGGGGCAGCCGTCCATGAATGCGGCTGCCATGCGCCGGCCGAGCGACCGGATCGAAATGACCACGCCTTTCCGGCAGAATCAGGACAACGGCGGGGACGATTCCTCCGGCAACGTCCAGAATCCCTTCGACCCCAATAATCTTCCGCCCATCACGCTGACACCGCCACCGAATCCGCAGCAAGGGAATTTGCAGCCAGGGCAGCCGGGCCAGGACCCCAATCAGCCGGCAGGAGGACAACCGTTCACGCTGGGACAACCGGCGCTGGGACAACCGGCGCAGGGGTTGAACGGGATGCCGGAACAGCAGCCAGGCCAGCCGGATTCAACATTTCCGGGTCAGCAGCTGCCAGGTCAGGACGGCAACGCCAACACTCAGCCTTTGTTTCCGCCAACTCCGAACGCGGCGCAAGCAAATGTGCTGGGGCAGTTAGCGGGGCAGGGAGGCCTCAATCCGCAGCCTGTGTTTGTTCCGGCGCCGGGGGCGAATCCGGGCAACCAGAGCCGCTTGATTCAGGGCGGCCAGTTCGTACCGCCGGCGAATCAGAATCCGCAGCAAACGCTTGCGCCGAATGGCCGGGGGGGAGGCCTCAACGCCGGTCTTCCACCAGGCGCGCCGAATCAGGCGGAAATCCTGATCAACAATCAACTGCGGACTCCAGGGCCTACCGGCGGGTTGAATCAGAATGCGAATCCGCTGGGCGGGAACAATTTGGGTTCGCCGGGCATCGCCGGCGTGGCGTCCACGTTTGAAGGGCCCAGCATCAAGACGTATGCGAAGCGTGAAAAATATCAGGAGTGGGAATTCGTCTTCGATCCGGCCGCCGCGCGCACCGGGCAGCAGGGTATTCAGGGACAGGCCGGGCAAGCCGGACCGCTGGGACAGAACCCACAACAACCGAACCAGAATTCGCCCTTCGGCCAGCAGCCGGCGGGCGCGGGGTTGGGTTCCACGAATCCGTTCTCGCCGCCACCTTCACCGAACCAGCAGCAAGGCGGGGGAATTGGTTTCCCGGCCGCTCCGGGGGGCGGCGTTCGGCGCTAACTAACTTGTTTCGGGCGGTGGCCGATGCCGTCGTGACCGACATCCGGCGCAAAAAAAACGGGAAAAGAGACGCCAAAGGACCAGGAGGAGTAGAATCGACGTAGGGGAGTTCCCATTGGCTGTAGCGGCCAGGAAACGAACCTGTTATGCGGGCGTGGCGGAATCGGCAGACGCATCGGACTTAAGCGAAACTTGAGTGCTCGCCGGGAAACCGGCGATGCAGAACTGCTCAAAGTCGGGGAACCCTGTAAAATGGCGATCCCGAGCCAAGCCTGGCCGGATACCGGTCAGGAAGGTGTAGAGACTAGACGGGCAGTGCCTAACATCCGGAGCGATCCGGGAAACGGTGAAGGGATAGTCCAGACCCCAAACTCCGGCACAAAATGGCGGGGGCGGCGAAAGCCGTAGCTGGGTACGAAAATCCGTTGGACCGCAAGGTCCGTGAGGGTTCAAGTCCCTCCGCCCGCACCACTTGGCGTCTTCCTAGTTACATGGGCGATCTATGGCCATGTCGCGATAGCCGGGTCCTGGCTCACGGGTCCAATGCCTTCCCCTTGGTCTCCGGAAGCAGGAACGCCGCGATGGCCATCACCGTATATGCCAAGCCCGCGAAAATTCCGATGGATTGGCCCAGGGTAAGCCGCGCCGAAAGCATCCCCACCAGCGTGGGAAACACAGCGCCCGTGCCGCGGCCAATGTTGTAGGCGAAGCCTTGGCCGGCGCCACGGACGCGCGTGGGAAAATGCTCGGTGAAAAAGGGCCCCATCGCGCTGAATACGCCCGATGCGAAGAAGCCCAGCGGAAAGCCGAGGAACAGCATCGCGGCGTCACCGAAGGGAACCGTCGTGTAGGTGACTGCGACCACGCCCGCTCCGATCGCGAAGAGCAGGAACGTGGGGCGGCGGCCGATCCGGTCCGCGCAGATCCCGGCGGTGAGGTATCCGCAGAAAGATCCGCAGATCAACACGGCCAGATAGCCGGCCGAATCCAGTACGGAGAGCCCGCGCTCCTGCCGCAGGAACGCGGGCAGGAACGTGGTCACGGCATAGTATCCGCCCTGCGCGCCGGTGCCTAGCAGGCCGCCCAGAAGCGTGATGCGCAGCAGCGGCGGGCGGAAAATTTCGAAGAGGGACGGCGTGCCGCCCTGCGCGGCCAGTACCTTCTTCGACCGCAGATAAACGCCGGGCTCATCGACGAAACGGCGCGCGAAGAAGACGACGAACGCGGGAAGGATGCCCACCAGGAATAGCGCGCGCCAGGCTGTCTCCGGCGGAAGAACGGAAAAGAAAAAGGCGTAGAGCAACGCCGCCGCGCCCCAGCCCAGCGCCCATCCCGCTTGCATCATACCCAGTGCTTTTCCGCGATGCTCGGGCCGCATCACTTCACCCAACAGCACCGCGCCGGCCGCCCATTCGCCACCGAACCCCAGACCCACCAAGGCGCGCGCGGCGAAGAGTTGCTGGTAGTTTTGTGCGAGTCCGGAAAGAAACGTGAAGCTGGCGAACCACAGAATGGAAATTTGCAGGGTACGCACGCGACCTATGCGATCCGCGAGAAACCCAGCCAGCCAGCCTCCCACAGCGGAAATCAACAAGGCCGCCGTGCCCAGCAGACCCGCTTGGGCAGCGGTGATGCCCCACGTAGCCATAAGGGTGGGGATCGCGAAGCTGTAGAGCTGCGCGTCCATCGCGTCCAGCCCCCACCCTCCCAGGCACGCGCCGAACGCACGGCGCTCCGCTTGTGTGAGGTGGAACATCCAGCCGAACCAGGTAGCTTGAGAAGTGCTAGGAACGGTGGCCATGAGTCCGTATCTGAAGTTTCGCTATCCTAAAGACGATATCTTAGAGAAAGCCTCGTGACTGCTCCGCCGCCCGTGACGATTTCTACTCCAGCTCAAAAGCGCCGTTCCCTGTGGCTTGTATTCTGCTGCACGCTGTTCGGGGCGGCGGCACAAATCCTGATCAAATCGGGCGCCAACACGTTCGCGCCCGATCCCACGGTAGCGGAGATGATCGGGCGCATTTTCACCAACCTGCCTCTGTTCACCGGCTACGCGTTTTATGGTATCAGCACCGTCATGCTGGTTCTGGCGTTGCGGCATGGAGAACTTTCCTTGTTGTACCCGGTGATCGCGCTTACGTTTGTCTGGGTGACCATTCTCTCCATCATGATCTTTCACGATTCCATGAACCCCCTCAAGCTGGTGGGCATCGCCATCATCGTGAGTGGAGTCGCCGTGCTTGGACGGGGGAGCCACACGTGACTACGCCGTTTTCGTCCATGGCGTGGGTGATGTCAGGTTCCTTCATCGGAAGTTTCGGCGCTGTGTTTCTGAAGGCAGGCGCCAAGCGCTTGCAGCGCGAAGGCCTGATCCGGTCGGCGCTCTCCAACTGGAGACTGGGTGCGGGCGTGTTCGCCTACCTGGTGTCCGCCATCTTCTTCCTGTTCGGCGTACGCAACGGCGAACTGAGCATTTTGTATCCGCTGGTCGCGTTCGGCTACGTATGGACCATGTTCTGGTCGCGCCTGTTTTTCGGCGAGCCGCTCACGCGGACGAAGTTCGTGGCGCTGGGGTTGATCATCCTTGGCATCGCGGTGCTGGGCTTGGGAAATCAGTGACCCCTAGAGACATCGAGTAAGATCTTCCAGCGGCAAATTCCCGCCGCACAGCACCAACACGACATGCCGCTGCGATGAGAACTCGCTTTTCAGCCGCTCGGCGGCGGCCAAAGTGCAAGACGCCGCCGGTTCCGTCAGTACCTTCAAGCGTTCCAGAAGATATCGTAGTGCTTCCATCGCCTCCCGGTCGGAGACCACGGTGACTCCCTCCAGCAGGGACTTGGCCATCGCGAAGGTACGTTGCGACGGCGCCGGTGCGCCGAGCGTGCGCGCAATGGAAGTGATGGCACTGAGCGTGACCGGTTCGCCCGCCGCCAGAGACTGGGCCATGCAGTCGGCTCCATCCGTCTCCACGCCCCATACGCGGACCGAAGGCTTCAGCGACTTGACCGCCGTGGCGATACCGCCAATCAGTCCGCCGCCGCCGATACTGACGATGATATCGGTGGCTTGCGGGACGTCTTCCAGAATCTCCAGTCCGATGGTGCCTTGTCCGGCCATGACGGCCATGTCGTCAAAGGGATGAATGTAGGCCCAGCCCACGCGCTCATAGGCGGCCACGTCGTCAAACGCCTGCCGGACGTCGGAGGCGAACTTCACTTCGGCGCCGTAGCCGCGGGTGGCATCCACGTAATTCCGGGGAGTCGATTCCGGCATGAGAATGGCGGACTTCAAACCCAGGGTGCGGGCCACGTAGGCCACGGCTTGGGCGTGATTGCCGCCGCTGACCGCCACCAGGCCTTGCCCGCGCTCCTCCGGCGTTATGCTGAGGGCCTTGCTGAACGCGCCCCGTACTTTGAACGATCCCGTCCTCTGAAACATCTCCAGCTTGACGTAGACATTGGTCTTGAGCCGTTCGCTCAATGCCGCGCTGGCGGTGAGCGGGGTGCGGCGAATGCACGCCGCGATGCGCTGCCGGGCATTCTGGATATCGGACAACGTCAGAGAATCGGCCATCAAGTTTTCAGTGTAACGTGTGCTATTGCTGGAGGAATGATTGCTGAAGGAAAGTTTGTCGAGGAGACGGCCGGCGCTTCGCCGGACCCCGTGACTGTCATTCAATACGCCGGCGACGAGTTCTTCACCGCCACGCCGCCCAGCGGCCACACCGTCAGGCTGGACGTCAAGAGTGGCCGCCGCGCCGCGGCCGGAGCGTTGGAGATGTTCGTGATCGGCGTGGGCGCGTGCACCGCCGCCGATGTGATTTCCATTCTTCATAAGAAACGCGAGCAGGTCACCGATTACCGCGTGGAAGTGCGCACCGAACGCCGCGAGGATCATCCGCGCGCCTTCGTGCGCTTCCATGTGAAGCACATTGTGCGCGGGCACGGCGTCGCGGCTGAATCCGTGCAACGCGCCATCGATCTTTCCACGAACAAGTACTGTAGCGCGGCGGCCACGGTTCGCCCCACGGCGGAAGTGATCACCTCCTTTGAAATACAAGATGCCTGAGCGGCCGGAAAGTGACGGTACTAAGGTGAATGCCGGATGGAACCGCTGCTCTCTTCGGACGATCCTACGTCAAAGGGCGTATTTCCTATGAATCATGTGAATGAACGGGATCACCTGGCAGAACTCAGCGGGGCGGTGGCTGCATACCTTGCGGCCATGCGGAGCGCCGGTGAATGCGTGACCAATGCCTGTCCGGGCGTAGGCGAACCATTCGGGCAACGCATCCTCAAGCTTCAAGCGCGGCTGGCCTTTGATCCGACGCGCGAATCCATTCACCAAAGCGTCGGCGTATTATCAACCGAATTGAAGGATTTCGCCATCAAGGCATCGACGCACAACCAGCAGTTGGCCATGGAAGTACGCCGCGCAATGGCGGCTATCGAGCGCGGAGTGGACGCGCTGGAACGCAGCACACGCTCCTTTTCGTCGCTTGCCTCGCGCCTGGACAACACCCCCAGCACGGATGCCATGCACTCGCATCTGGGGAGTTTTACGCAGGAGATCGATGTGTTGCTCCAGGAGCTTCGACAGGAGGCCCACGGTGTCGAAACCCGGTTGACGGAAGGCCACGTCACGGACCCCGTCACGGGGCTGATGAACCGCGACGAAGTAATGCGCCGTATCGATGTTCTGCGCGCAAACGATGTAACTCACACGCTCATCGTTCTAGAAGTGGGGAGTCCGGGCGGGGGCGCGGTGCCCAGTACCGTGCTGCGGCAGGCCGTGACCAAGCTCGCCATGCAGTTCCGCTATCAGGACTTGCTGGCCCGCTGGGGACAGAATGAATTCCTGGTTGTATTCCAGGGCGTGCCGGAACTCGCGTTGTTCCGGACAGGGCAAGCGGTGGATCAGGTGAGCGGGCGTTATCAATCCCCCGGCGGGGGCGCGATCGATCTTGCCCTCACCGCGCGTGTGGAGCAGGCTCAGTTGGCCGCGGCCTAGTTTAGGCAGAGGCCAACGGCGGCCGCCGCCGGTTGGTTTTCGTCGACTGCTCAAACGCGTTGCCCAATTGGAGGACGCTCCATTCGTCACGGTGGCGGCCGACGATCTGCAAACCCACCGGCAATCCTTCCGGCGTGTATCCGCAGGGCACTGACAACGATGGCGCTTCCGTGGCCGTGATCAGGTAGCAGCAGCGCATCCAGTCGATGTAGGTGTCCATTTTCACGCCTTCGATTTCCGTGACATATTCCTGCGTGATATCGAACGGAGGAACCTGCGTGGAAGGCAAGATGAAATATTCGTATTTCTGCTGGAATACGCGCATGTGGTCCCACACCTGGGCGCGTTGGGCCGTAGCGCGCGCCAGATCCGCGGCCGTGAGCTTCAGGCCGCGCTCGTATTCAAACAAGATGGTGTCCTTGACCAGGTCGGGATGGTCGCGGATATTTTCTGCTTGGGAGAGATATCCCCAGGCGCGCAGCGCGTGGTACGCCTCATTGGCGCCGCGCAGATCCGGCTCGGCTTCCTCAACGATGCAGCCGAGGCTTTCAAAAACCTTGCGTTGTGCATCGACAGCGGCACGGATGCGGCGGTCGAACGGAATGCCGCCCAGATCCTTGAACCACGCTACGCGGACGCCTTTGAAACTGCGTTCCAGCTTGCCCGCGAAGGGTGTCCCCGGCTCGGCGATCGAAATAGGACAGCGCGGGTCCGGGCCAGCGATGGCACTCAGAAAAAGTGCGACGTCGGGAACTGTCCGGGCCATGGGCCCCTGGACACCAAGCGTGGCCCAGGCGTTGCCTACAGCCGAGGTGGGCACGCGGCCGGGGGATGGACGGAAGCCGACGATTCCTGAGTAAGCCGCGGGATTCCGTAGCGACCCGCCGTTGTCGCTGCCATCGGCCAGCGGAACCATGCCGCAGGCGAGCGCGACAGCCGCGCCGCCGCTAGAGCCGCCGCATGTCTTCGTAAGGTCGTACGGATTCTTGGTGGAACCGAAGACCTGGTTGAACGTTTGCGATCCGGCGCCGAACTCGGGCGTGTTGGATTTCCCAACGGTGATGGCGCCCGCCTTCTTGGCTCGCTCCACGATGATGGCATCCTGCTGCGGGATGTTGTCCTTGAAAATCCGCGAGCCGTAGGTGGTGCGGATGCCTGCTGTTTCAGCCAGATCTTTGTGCGCGACCGGAAGCCCGTGGAGTGCTCCGAGCCGCGCGCCGTTGGCCTGCGCTTCATCCGCCTTGCGCGCGGCCTCCATGGCCCGCTCCGCCACCAGAGTCACTATGGCGTTGACCTTCGGGTTTACCAGCTCGATCTGTTTCAGGTGCGCTTCCATGACTTCGCGCGCGCTGAGTTTCTTGCGGCGAATGAGCGCCGCCATTTCCGTTGCATTGAGGAAGCAGATATCGGACATATTGTGAGGACGAGGAGCCGCGTTGAGCCGAGCGATAGCCGCCGTTCCGGTCAACGCAAGACCAACTTGCCGCCGGGAGATGGATTCGGGGGACATGCCGAATTGTAGCGCGGAGGGCTCTACCGCGGGGCAGACACACGCCGACCGGCCGGAACACACGATTCACCGGATACACTGGCATAGGCAGGAGGTGGACGATGGGCAGAATCGTTCTGGCGGTAATCGGGGGTTACTTTCTTACGGGAATTCTGGTGGTGGCGACGGACCGTCTGTTTGCGCTGTTCGTCCCCGGGATGGATGGAACCGGAAACCCTCCAGCGTATTACTTTGCATTGAGCCTGGCGACCGATTCGCTCTACTCGCTGGTAGGCGGATATTATTGTGCGGCGATCGCCGCGGCGGGCGGCGTAGTGGGTAACGCCAGGAAAGCTCGCTGGGCGCTCATTGCGTTCGGAGAGTCCCTGGGAATCGCCAGTCAGGCGATGTTCTGGAATTCCGTTCCGCACTGGTACGGAATCGGCTTGCTGATTCTATTTCCGATCGGCGTGTGGATGGGAGCCGGCCTGCGGATGCGCGGCAAGCGCCCCGCGACGGCATAGAACGGGTGCACGACTTGGTGCGCTTTTTCTGGCCTCCACAATGGCGATGGCGATCGCGCAGGGCGCGCTCGAAAAATGCCGCGCCGACGGTTACCGCGTCACGGTAACGATCGTGGATGGCGCCGGCATCGTGAAGGTGCAGATGCACGGCGATGGGGCCGGACCGCACACGCGGGTGATGTGGTGATCGGCGGCATTGGCGTCAGCGGCGCGCCGGGCGGCGACAAGGACGATGCTTGCTCCAGCGCGGGCATCGCCAAGGTACTAGTAAACTGAAGTAACTGAAGTAGACAATCGGGAGACTATTATGAAAATCACAAGGATTGCATTACTCGCGGGCATGTCTGCGGTGGGCGTTTTCGCACAATTGCCCTCGCAGAAAATGTTGACCGTGGAACTGGCGGAGACTATCGCGCAGGAAGCCATGGCGAAGTGCCGCGCAGACGGGTTTAAGGTGACCGTCACCGTGGTGGATCACGCCAACATGCTGAAGGCTTTCCTGCGGGACGATGGTGCGGCCATGGCCACCATCGAAGTGGGCCGCATGAAGACGAATAGTGTGATGGCGTTCGGCAGGCCTTCCGGGCCGCCCCCGCCTCCGCCCAACATGCCTCCCGGTACCGCGCCTCCCACGGGCGGCGGCATCGCTCTGCCGGGCACCATCAATGCCGCCGGCGGAATGCCCATCAAGGCGGGCGACCAGTTGATTGGCGCGGTATCAGTGAGTGGCGCGCCGGGCGGCGATAAGGACGTGGTCTGCGCGAACGCGGCGTTGGCCAAGGTGGCCGATAAGCTGCGGTAAGCGCTGCATTCCGTGAGCGCGCGCGGCGCGGGTTCGTCCGGCAACCCCTCACCCGAAGATACGTTCAAATACGCGGCGGGTCTCCGCGCGGATCTCTTCTACGGCGCTGAGCGGAACAGGACTCCAGCGCTTGACTAACGCCGTGAGCGTCTCCACCTGCGCTTCCGCTGCGGGCAGTTTATCCTGCGCGTGGCCGGTGATCACGCGGATGCCGTGATCGACGGCCCGGTAGAACGTCGCGGCCTCATTCAGGAATTGAGCGGTGGTCCTGTCCAATTGGCCCATCCCTTCCAGGACTTCGATGCGCTCCGGAGTGTTCAGAACCTTGTAGTAGATTCCGGCGCTCCTCAGCCGCAGGTACATCAAGATGAAATCGATGTCGTAGTATCCGCCGCGGCCGGCCTTGAACGGATGCGCCGCGCGCTGCTCCTTTTCGAGTTTGGCGCGCATCTGTTTCAGGTCCGTGCGGGAGCGGCCGCCTTGCCCGTAGCGTTTCCAATCGAGATCCTGCAGCTCGTGCAGAAAGAACTCGGCCCGGAGCGGGTCGCCCGCCACCACGCGCGATTTCATATACGTGATGCCTTCCCATGCGCCGGCTGTCTGCGCGAAATACTCCTTGAAAGCTCCTTCGCTCTGCACCAGCTCGCCATTTACTCCATTGGGACGCAGGCGCGTGTCCACCGTGAACAACATTCCCTCGCCGGTGTAAGCGGTGAGCAGATCCACGAACCGTTCGGCGACACGTGTCCAGAAGCGCATCTCGACAGCGTCCGCGGCCGGGAGTACGAACACCAGATCCGCGTCCGACGCCATGTCGAACTCGCGCATGCCCAGGCGGCCCAGCGCGATCACCCACATCTGGTCCGCTGGACGGTAAGCGGGGTTCTCCGGAACATGCGTTTCACGCGTCTGCGCGATGGCTATGGCATAGGCACGTGCGATCACGGCATCCGCCAGATCCGACGTGCGTTCCAGCGACTCGAAAATGGGTTGAGAAAGACACACGCTCGCCGCCTGCAGGCGCAGCATCTCGCGGCGGTACCAGCGGCGCAGATCACCCATGCCGGGCGGGGAAGGTGTGGTGGCGGATGGATCCGCCGCGTGCGCGATTTCGTCGACAAGCTCTGGAGAACGGATCAGATCTTCGGCGAAGTAAGGGCTGTGTTCGAACAGATCGAGCGTTCGCGCCGCGAAATTCGCATCGGCATCCAGGCGGTCCAGGCGCGCTGGATCGCTGGAAAGCCGCTCAAGAAAATGCTCGAACGCCTTGTAGCCCCGGCGGAGACCGGATCGGGCGAGCGCATGCGCCAGGTTCGGCGCGCGTTGCTCCAGCGCGAGAACGATGTTGCTCACGGGCTGTCCCGTCCCTGAAGCCGCCGCATCGGGGCCGGAAGTGCGTGAATGAACCACCCGTTCGTAAATGTCCCGCACGTTGGAAAAGTGCGTCTGGATGGCGCTCAGGAGTCTCTCCGTCTGAGCACCCGGGACCCGGTGCTCCAGCAACTCCAGCGCTACCGGATCCGCCGGCAGGGCGTGTGTCTGGCGGTCTTCGTCGAATTGAATACGGTGCTCCACTTGCCTGAGAAACTGATAGGCGGAGGCCAGCCGCCCGTACTCGGTGTCTGAGAGAAATCCCTTGTCTTGCAGACGGGCGAGAGCCAGCATGGTGCCTCCGTGGCGCACCCACGGCTCCGTTCCTCCGTGGAGACGTTGCAGGCACTGCACTAGGAACTCGATATCGCGAATGCCGCCCGGCGCCAGCTTCACGTCAATCGGCTGACTGTTGCGCCGCCGCTTCCGGCCGAGCGGCTTCTGGGCCAGCTTCTCATTCAGACGCTCGCGAGTTTCCGATAATTGTTCGATGGCGGAGAAGTCCAGCGTGGTTTTGTACGTGAGCGGTTCCACGAAATCCAGCAGCGCGTGACCGGTGGCGGTGTCACCTGCCGCGGCGCGAGCCTTGATCATCATCTGCAATTCCCAGTCGCGCGCGCGCTGGGCGTAGTACTGCTTCGCGGCGTCCAGTGATAGACACAGTTCGCCGTTGCTTCCATCCGGCCGGAGGCGAAGATCCACGCGATAACACAGGCCCTCGGCGCCATATGTGGAAAGCAGCGTTGTAAGGCGGTTGGCGGCGCGAAGGAAGAATTCCTTGTTGCTCAGTTGTTGCGGCCCATTGGTCTCTCCGTTGGCAGAATACAGAAACATCAGATCGATATCGGAGCTGTAGTTCAGTTCTTCGCCGCCCATTTTTCCCAGCGCGATTACTGCAAAACGCGCATGGTTGCCGGGCTCGCCATGGCCAGCCGTTAAGTGTTCGTGGATACGGGCGTAGGCGGTTTCAACGATGGCATCCGCCAACGCGGTCAATTCGCCGGTAATCTCAGTGAGTGTCGCAAGGCCGAGAACGTCGCGAATCAGAATACGCAACATCTGCCGGCGGCGGAATTGCGCCAACTCGAACGCTTCCGGAAGTCCCGGCGGCAGCGCCGCCTCCAGCAGTTCCCGCATGGCGCCGGCGCTGTAGAGGCGTTGGGGATTGCCCTGATCCAATAGCTGTTCCATCCACTCCGGATGCCGCACCACTTCTTTGGCCAGGAACGCACTATGAGCGAAAACCGCGATCAGGTAGCGTAGACCCGCGGTGGAACGCGTCAGACGCTGGAACGGTGATGGATGTTCCCCATGCAGCCGCGTGAACCACTGCAGTACCTCTTCAGGCGCGGGCGACACGCTAGCCAACATGTCGAACCGGTTGCGCGTGGCGGGTGGGAATTCGCGCGATAATTCGCCGATAGCGCGCATGGCGCTCAGCCGGTCATTGTAAGTAAGTTGCTCGAGGCGCAGCATCAGTCGCGCGCGATTTCATCGCCGGTCCGAATCTCGCCCGGCGAAATCACCTTGGCGTAAAAGCCGCTCAGTCCCCACCGCTCGGTTGCGGCATCGCCTGCCTTGACCCGGGCATCGTAGAGCGCCGCCTGAATGCCGCGCCCCAGCGGATTGAGAGTATCGCAGGGCACGCGAATCTTGGTGAATTCGATCACTACGTCCGCGCCGATGCGCCAGCGCTGGCCAATGCGCAAGGCGCGGCGGTCTAGCCCCAGCGTGGTGATATTCTCTCCCAAAGTGCCTGGCGAAACCGGAAATCCCGCAGCGGCGAGCTCCGCGATTCCTTCCGACGTAATGAACAGCAGCGCCTGCCGGGGCCCGCCGTGAATCAGAGGATGATCGTGGCCATCGCCTTCCAGGCCAAGCTCCGTGACACGAGCCATCGCTATGGTGCGTTTCGGAATACCGCCTTTGGAAGTGTTGAGTTGAAGGATGGATCCGTGCATCGTGTTCGCATGCCGCTCCCTCACGGTCGCGGCTCGGTGAAGGGGACGCGTGGCCGGCATAGGTTCCCCTGTCTCAGCCTCTCTTCACTGGTCCTCCAGGCGCCGGCCCCGGACCCTCCGGCTGTTTTCCTAAATGTCGTAATACAAGGCGAATTCGTAAGGATGCGGGCGCAAGCGTATTGCGTCCGCCTCCATCCGCCGCTTGTAGGAAATGAAGGTTTCGAGCAACTCCTCGCTGAACACGTCGCCCTTGAGCAGAAAAGCGTGATCGTCTTCCAAGCAGTTCAGCGCCTCTTCGAGCGAGCCGGGCATCGACGGCACGTACTTCATTTCCTCCGGCGAAAGATCGTAAATATCCTTGTCGAGCGGTTCGCCGGGATCGATCTTGCCGATCACGCCATCAAGGCCGGCCATCATCATCGCCGCAAATGCCAGGTATGGATTCGCCGACGGATCGGGAGGACGGAACTCCACGCGCTTGGCTTTTGGGCTGGCGGAGTACATTGGAATCCGCACGGCCGCGGACCGGTTACGGCGCGAATAGGCCAGATTCACGGGCGCTTCATAGCCCGGCACCAGGCGCTTGTAGCTGTTGGTGGTGGGCGCGATAATCGCGGAAAGCGCGCGCGCGTGCTTCAGCAATCCACCGATATACCACAGAGCCATCTGGCTCAAGCCCGCGTACATGTCGCCGGCGAACAAGGGCTTGCCGTCGCGCCACAGGCTCTGGTGGGTGTGCATGCCGCTGCCGTTGTCGCCGAACAACGGCTTGGGCATGAACGTTACGCTCTTGCCGTACTGATGTGCCGTGTTGCGCGTCACGTATTTGTACAGCATCATGTTGTCGGCCGACTTCACCAGCGTGTCGAAGCGCTGATCGATTTCGCACTGCCCGCCGGTGGCTACCTCATGGTGATGGCATTCGATCTCGAGCCCGCACTGGATCATCACCTGCACCATCTCCGCGCGCAGGTCCTGATAATGATCCGTCGGCGGCACCGGGAAGTAACCTTCCTTGTAGCGTGGCCGGTAGCCGAGGTTGTTGGCCTCCCGGCTGGAATTCCAGCGGCCTTCCTCGGCGTCGATATAGTAGTAGCCGGAATGCGCGTTCTGGTCGAAGCGCACGTTATCGAAGATGAAGAACTCCGCTTCGGCGCCGAAATACGCCGTGTCGGCCATGCCGGAATTCTGCAAATGCAGTTCAGCTTTCTTGGCGATCCAGCGCGGGTCGCGGTCGTAGTGCTGGCGCGTGATGGGGTCGGTGACGTCGGCGGTCATTACCAGCGTGCGGGTTTCGTAGTACGGATCCATGAACGCCGTGTTGGAATCCGGCACCAGCAACATGTCGCTTTCATTGATGGCCGCCCAGCCGCGGATGCTGGAGCCATCGATGCCGAATCCTTCTTCGAAGGAATTTTCGTCCAGTTGACTCAACGGATACGAAATGTGGTGCTGCAGGCCCGGCAGATCAGTGAAGCGAAGATCCAGTTGTTTGGCTTCGTGCTTGTGGGCGAATTCCAGCACTTCCTTCGGAGTTCGGGGCGAGTGGCTCATGGTTCCATGATACCCAAGGCGGACCGGCGTTCACCCGAGCGGCAAGACGCCTTCCGTACCGCAACAGCGGCCTTTCCATCAGATAGTAACTGACGCAAGCCGCCGCGAAAACCGCCGCCACATGAGGCAGGAAGAACAGCGCCGCCAGCGCTAGCGTTTCCGCCGAATGACCCACCAGAAAAAATTGCTGCCACAAGTACAGACCGTAGGAAATACGGCCCATCCAGCGTAACGGAGCACGCTCCAAAAATCCGTGGAGCCACGATCCGCGTGCGAGGATGGTCCAGATCAGCACCACCGGTAACAGGGCGGATTGGGTCAACGTGGCGAGCGAGGGCGCCGAACCCGCGGCCGCCCACGCGGTCGCGCCGCCCAGCGCCATGGCCGCTGCCGCCGGCACCCACCGCCGGCTGAGCCACGCTTCCATGTGCGCGTGATATCGTGAACGCATGCCGATCGCCAGCAATCCCGCGTAGAGAAACGCATCCATGCGCAGGTCCGTCCGCTGCAGAGCCGGGAATGGAAGTTGCATGTGGGCCAGACTCCATGGACGCCACACCGCGACTGCGGCGATCAGAACGCCCGCCGCAATCGCCGCCCGCCGCGAGCCCAGCCACACCAGCGCCACCGGCCAAAGGAAATAGAAGTGCTCCTCCATCGATAACGACCAGAAATGTTGTGTGAACCACTGGCGGTCCGGCCAATAGTTGCTGAAGAACAATGCGGCGCTCGCAAGCTCCCCTTCCGCCAGTGGTTTGCCGAGAACCAACAGAGCAAGTAAATAGAGATACGCCGGCGGCAGAATCCGGAACGCGCGCCGTATGTAGAATGACTGGAGTGAGATTCGCCCGGCGGCCTCCCGTTCCTCAAGCAGCAAAGTGGTGATCAGATAGCCGCTGATGGCGAAGAATAGCGCGACGCCCAGCGTGCCCAAGTGCCCGGCGGCATAGCTGACCGCCCGCAGAGGCCGCGAAGAGGAATCCGCCAGGATAAACCCGTGCGACACCAGAACCGCCGTAATCGCCACGGCGCGCCAGCCGTCGAGTGTGGGAATGTGGGCGCGGGCCGTCACGCATAGTAGTGGGTCCGGCGAAGGAAAGTTCTCCAGCTTTCCACTACACTGGAAACCTGTGGAACAGATAGCGCTGAGCTGGGAACCGGAGCGGCCGCACTATTACTCAGTGACTGAACTGGCCACCGCCGTTCGCGGAATCTTCACCGAGTATTTTCAAGACATTTGGGTGGCGGGCGAAATTTCCGGCGCTAAGCTCGCCCCGAGCGGCCACTACTATTTCACCCTGAAGGACGAAGCCGCGCAGATCCAGTGCGCCTGCTTTAAGATGTCTGCGCGGTTTCTAAAATTCAAGCCGCAGGACGGGGTCGCCGTGCTGGCGCGCGGGCGCGTCGATTTTTACGACGCCCGCGGGCAGACGCAGCTCATCGTGGAGGCGCTTGAACCACAGGGCTTCGGCGCGCTGCAGTTCGCCTTTGAGCAACTGAAGAAGAAGCTGGATGCCGAGGGCCTCTTCGCGGCGGAGCGCAAGCGCCCGCTGCCCGCGTTACCGGAACGCATCGGCATCGTGACGTCGCCCACGGGTGCCGTGATTCAAGACATGCTCCAGATTCTGGAGCGGCGCTGTCCCGGAAGGCACGTCCGCCTGTATCCGGCGCAGGTGCAGGGCGAAGGCGCGGCCGGGCAGATCGCGCGCGGCATCGAATATTTCAGCGAGTCGGGCTGGGCGGAAGTGGTCATCGTGGCGCGCGGCGGCGGATCGCCGGAAGACCTGTGGGCATTCAACGAGGAATCCGTGGCACGGGCCATCGCGGCCTGTTCGGTGCCGGTGATTTCCGCCGTCGGGCATGAGACGGACTTCACCATCTCAGATTTCGTGGCCGACTTGCGCGCGCCCACGCCTTCGGCCGCCGCGGAAATCGTGATCGCGACGCGCCAGAGCTTGATGGAACGCCTCACCGCGGCCGATCACAAGTTGCTGCAATCGGCGCGGCTGAAGATCGCGCTGCTGGCTCGCGCATTGCACGGAGTAACCGTCGACCGAGCCCGTCTGCATCGTGCCATCGGCCGGCACATGCAGCGTGTGGACGAACTGGACTACAGACTACGCGAACAGTGGCGCGCGGCGTTTTCCACGCGTCAACGCACGCTC
>CAMAUG010000023.1 GCA_945861255.1 Candidatus Sulfopaludibacter sp. SbA3 | reverse complement strand
ATACCTGGGCGGGGCGAACGCATGCCTGCTTCCGGTTCCTCTGATGAACATCATCAACGGCGGCGCCCACG
This sequence comes from Candidatus Sulfopaludibacter sp. SbA3, assembly GCA_945861255.1. Lineage (GTDB taxonomy): Bacteria > Acidobacteriota > Terriglobia > Bryobacterales > Bryobacteraceae > Palsa-187. Next base: position 21,885 of record CAMAUG010000023.1, on the reverse strand, counting down.
CCGACAACAAGGTGGACATGCAGGAATTCATGATCGTCCCCTACGGCGCGCCGAAATTTTCCGAAGCGCTACGCTGGGGAACCGAAGTCTTCCACACCCTGAAGGGCGTATTGAAAAAGCGAGGCTACTCCACCGCCGTTGGCGACGAAGGCGGTTTCGCGCCGAATCTGGGATCGAACGACGAAGCGCTCGAAGTAGTGATGGAAGCCATCTCTCAGGCCGGATACACGCCCGGCGATCAGATCGGCATCGCGCTCGATCCGGCCACCAGCGAGTTCTACACCGGCGGCAAGTACGTCTTTAAGAAGTCCGACAAAAGCGAACGCACTTCCGACCAAATGGTTCAGTACTGGGAAAACTGGGTGCGCCAATACCCTATCGTATCGATTGAAGACGGCATGGCGGAAGACGATTGGGACGGTTGGAAGGCGCTCACCGACGTCCTGGGAAGCAAGATCCAACTCGTGGGGGATGACCTGTTCGTCACCAATACACTGCGGCTGGCCCAGGGGATTGAGCGCGGCACGGCCAACTCAATTCTGATCAAGGTAAATCAAATCGGCACGCTCACGGAAACGCTGGAAGCCATCAAGATGGCGTCCAAGGCGGGCTACACGTCCATCACGTCGCACCGTTCGGGTGAAACCGAGGACTCGTTCATCGCGGATTTAGCGGTGGCGACGGAGTCCGGCCAGATCAAGACCGGCTCGGCCAGCCGGACGGACCGGATCGCCAAGTACAACCAGCTCCTGCGCATTGAAGAAGAACTGGGGTCGGCGGCGCGTTACGGCGGGCGCGGGGCGTTTCGCCAATGAGCGGGAAACCGCTTGCTGACGCGCGCGGCTCGCAAGGGCTTACCGAGCCACGACCGTCAGGGAGTGGTGCGTGCGCATGAACGGCCGCCCTGTGGTTCTCACCATCCTGGACGGCTGGGGCTATTCGCCCACTACCGCCGCTGACGGCAACGCTATCGCCGCCGCTCGGAAGCCCACCTACGACAAGCTGCTCGCCGAATTCCCCAACACGTTTGTGCATACATCGGGACCATCCGTTGGCCTGCCGGAAGGCCAGATGGGAAACAGTGAAGTAGGCCACCTGAACATCGGCGCGGGCCGCGTCGTTCATATGGACGTCACCAGGCTGGACCTCATGATCTTGAATGGTGAGTTTTTTCGCGAACCGGCACTGCTTGCGGCCATGAAACATGCGCGCACGCGGCGCCTGCATTTGATGGGCCTGTTGAGCGACGGCGGCGTGCACTCCATGAACACCCACCTCTATGTGCTGCTGGAGATGGCCCGGCGTGAAGGCGTATCCGACGTTTGTATCCATTGCTTCATGGATGGCCGCGATACGCCGCCGGAGAGCGGCGCGGCGTTCATTGAGGCGCTGGAAAAGGAGATCCGGCGCGTGGGCGTGGGCCGCATCGCCACCGTCACCGGCCGCTATTACGCCATGGATCGCGACCAGCGCTGGGACCGCGTCGAGCGCGCCCGCGCCGCCATGGTCGACGGCGCCGGTGAAAAAGCCATGGACGCCGTCGCCGCCGTGAAGCGGTCTTACGAAAAGAACGTTACCGACGAGTTCATCGAACCGGTGGTGATCACCGACAGCCGCGGCGATCCGGCGGGCCGCATCCGGGAAGAAGACACTTGCATCTTTTTCAACTACCGGGCGGACCGGGGCCGCGAGATGACGCGCGTGCTGACGGAAGCTCCTCTGCGTCTGCACTTCACGACGATGACGCAGTATTACAAGGAGCAGACCGCCCCCTATGTGCTGACGCGCGAGCAGCCTTCGCACATTCTTGCCAACATCATGGGCGACATGGGGTGGAAAAATCTGCGCGTCGCCGAGACGGAAAAATACGCCCACGTCACTTACTTCTTCAACGGCGGTAATGAAAAACCATACCCCGGCGAGGAACGGGAAATGGTCGCTTCGCCTAAGGTCGCGACGTATGACCTGAAACCGGAGATGAACGCCGAAGGAGTGATGGACGTGGTCGTGAGCGCCATTGAGAAACGCGATTTCGAAGTCATTGTGATGAACTTCGCCAATGCCGATATGGTGGGGCATTCGGGTAAGATGGAACCCACAGTGAAGGCCGTCGAAGCCGTGGATGCCTGCCTGGGCCGCATCTACTCGGCACTGCGGCGCAAGGGCGGGCGATGGATCATCACCGCCGATCACGGCAACGCCGAGCAGATGATCGACCTTGTGACGCGCGGCCCGCACACCTATCACACCACCAACCCCGTTCCCTTCATCGTCGTGGATGAAGCCCGCCGCGCGCTGCGTCCGGGCGGCGCCTTGCAGGATATCGCGCCGACGCTGCTCGGCCTGTTCGGGATTTCGCAGCCCAAGGAAATGACAGGACGCGATTTGCACGCGGTGTCCCCGCTCCAGCGGCCTGCCCCCTAGCGGCGGCAGCGTGTATACTGGCCAAAGCATGGGATCACGAATCGAAAGATCCCGGCAGGAATGAGATCTTGAAATGAAAATGCTCGCCGCACTTCTCCTCATGGGCGCTGCCGCGTTCGCAGAGACGCCCCAGCCGGCCACTGTCAAAACCAGCTCCGAACTTATGGCCGTCATCACGCAAAAGGTCAAGGCCGCTCCGCAGGATGAGGCCGGCGTCCGGGCTATGTTTGGAGATGGCTACACCGTCGCTCTTGTTCACCGCGAAGCGACAGGTCTCGCCGCCACTCACGGCACGGGACCCGCAAAAGGCACTGAAGTTCACTACATTGTCGAAGGCGCGGCGACAGTCGTGACGGGCGGAACCATCGTCCGAGCGGGTAGCGGGAGCACGCGGTCAGCCACGATCGAAGGCGGCGTAGAGCACCACCTCACCAAAGGCGATGTGCTCTTCGTCCCCGCCGGGACGCCGCACTGGTACAAAGAGATCGTCAGCCCCGTGACCTACTTCGAAGTCCGCTTCGACCTTGAAAAGAAGTGAAAGCCTCCGCAGCCAAACGCGAATAGGGCCGGCCTGTCGGCCATCACAACGATTCTTCCTGAAATAGCCGCATGCTATTCTGAATGCGCGCCCGCCACTTATGCGCTTTCGCACTGTACTCACTGCCGGCATCCTTGGTCTCGCCGCCTGGGGGGTAGTGCAGGCACAGAAGCCGTTCAAGGAATACCCGGCGCTTGAATACGGAGACTTTCCCGTCCCTCCCGACGCCGGCACGCCGCATGAGTGGACACGCGCCCGGCTGCGTTATCCCGACATCGCCGGATATCCGGGCCGCTCCTTCGGCGGCTCCGGATTCCCCGGCTATTGGACCATGGATTACCCGCGCGGCGATCGCCACACGCTCACCGGTGTCCGGCGGCTGACGAGGATCGACGCCCGCTCCGTGGAACAGGTGGTCTCGCTGGACGGCACCGACGAGATCTTCAATTGGCCCATGCTGTACGGAGTCGAAGTCGGCTACTGGAACCTGCCGCTCGACCAAGCCAAGCAGTTGCGCGATTTCTTGGACCGCGGCGGGTTCCTGATGGTGGATGACTTCCACGGTACCCGCGAGTGGGCCAATTTCATCACGAGCTTGGAACGCATGTTCCCGGACCGCCAGTGGGTGGATATCCCGGACACCGACCCCATCTTCAACACGCTCTACGATGCCCGCCAGCGTGTGCAGATTCCGGGTGCGCAATACCTGGAAACCGGCCGCACCTTTGAGCGGGACGGCTATGAGGCCCACTGGCGCGCCATCTACGACACTCGCGGCCGCATCGTCGTCGCCATCTGCCACAACATGGATATGGGTGACGCCATCGAACACTCCGACGACCCGCGTTATCCGGAGAACATGGCCTCCGTCGCCTACCGCATCAACATGAATTACTTTGTTTATGACCTGACGCACTGAGGACAAGTCCCAGTGGGCGTCTTCCTCGATCGCTCATCACGCCGAAGGTGCCCGTAACGTATAGGTTCAACACTCCTTTACGTTGCCCCAAGATTTGATGGGCTTTCCACAACCTGTCACCGGCGCTCCCTCCGATTTGCGCTACAGCCGGAGAGTGGCGAAGCAGGTGCCTTAGGCGGGCGCTGAGACGGCGGGACAGCACTTATGCAATTGTAGAGCCTTCCTCCATATATGCAAGACCCCCCGTTTGAAATAGCTTCTCGGCACGAGCCTTGCCGCCTTTCAATCTTCCCAGTCGGCCCAAGGCAACGGAGGCTGGGTTTCTTGGTCTTGCTTTGGGGTCCTGCCGTGTTAGGTTCCCTTGATGCTTAGGTGCTCAAGCCGGGGCGAGAAACGGCTTCAGTGATCCGTCGTTGCGCTGTTTGATGCTCGACCGCTAGTAGGGGTAACCCTTGAGACGCGGTGTCCGCGGCTTCCATTCCGGGAGCGGCGCGTAGTTGTCGCCCAGCGGCATCTTCACTGCCGCGAGATTCTTCTGGTCGAGCACCTGGTCTTCGGGGATCACGGCGTTGATAAACAGCAGATACGCCGTCAGCCCGTAGACCTCGTCTGGTGTCAGCGTTCCTTCGCGATTGAGCGGCATCCCGCGATTGATGTAGTCCCAGACCGTCGTCGCGAACGGCGCGCGAAGCGGCAGGATGCGCCCCCGCGCCCAGACGTCGGGATTATCGGGATCCTTGCTTTTCAGAATCGGCGCGGTGCCGCCGATGCCGTTGACGCCGTGGCATCCCGCGCATCCCTTCGAGCGATACACCAGGGCGCCTTCCTTGGCGCTGCCTTTTCCCGGCGGAAGTTCCTCGCCAGTTGGACCGATCGAGATGTCGCGCGCGCGGATCTCCTCGGCAGGCGGCGTGCGTCCAATGCCGTAGGTGGGCCCCTGCGCCCACAGCGGGACGCTCATCAACAACGAAAACGCGATCGGTAGGACTCTACGCGAAGCCATTGGTCACGCTCCCGTCCTTCGCGATCTTCCATGGCTGCACCGAGTTGTCCAGCCCCGGCACGCTGAACGTCTGATCGAAGGTCTTGTTCCAGTGCTTGGCGATCTGCTCGCGCGTCGGCTGCGCCTGGCCGATCTCGTCGACGCAGCGCGACATGATCTCGGTCTCGCTGCCGTCCCACTGCCACCCGTAAGTGAACAGGCAATGGGCCATCCGCTGCGGCGTTCCCTGGAACTGCGCCTTGTTCCATTTCTTGCCGCCGTCGGTGGAGACCTCTACCTGCTTGATGGCGCCGCCGCCGGACCACGCCAGGCCACGGATTTCGTAGAAGCCCTTGCCTGGCAGTCGCTGTTCACCGGACGGGTACGTGATGACGGACTTCGGGCCGATCTGGTAGCTGAGCGCCGCGTCGTTCTTATCCTGATCCAGATGGCCAAAGTCGTTGTAGTTCATGTAATAGCGGTCCACCAGCTTGATGCGCTGCACCCACTTGGTGTGGAGGATCCCTTCGAAGCCCGGCACCATCAGGCGCAGGGGGAATCCGTTCTGCGGCCGCACCGCCTCGCCGTTCATGCCGTAGGCGACGAAGCAATCGTCCATTGCCTTGGCGACCGGCATGCTCGACGCGCCCTTCACTTCTTCGGCGCCCTCGGCGACGAACCACTTGGCGCTGCCTTTCACGCCGCACTCCTTGAGCATCGTGGAGAGCAGCACGCCGGTCCACTCCGCATTGCTCGTCATGCCGTGCGTTTCCTGCACGTTCTTGGCACGCCGCGACGCTCTGTTGCCGGCGCACTCGATGAAGTGCAGGCGCGTCACCGACGGGAGGCGCTTCAGGTCGTCCACGGTGAAGGTCAGCGGACGATCCACCAGGCCGTGGATCATCAGCGTGTGCTTCGCAGGATCGATATCCGGCAGGTACGAGCCACGCGTCGTCGCGTAGTAGTGGAGCGAGGTCGGCGTGATGACCCCGACCTGATCCTGCAACGGGGTCGCGACATGGAACGTGAGGCCGAAGTTGTCGGGCGTGGCCCTGCCTCCGTGGGGGATGCGGGCCGAGGTGACGTACTTCGATCTCGCGCCGTAGGCAATCTCGCCCTGCCGCTCGCCTTTGATCATTGGCGGCTGTGCCGGAGCCTGCTGCCCAAGGGCGGGCGCTGCAGTACTCAAGGTGAAGCCGCCCGCCAAGGCGGCGCTGTTTCTCAGGAATTCTCTTCGAGCAGATCTTTTCTCACGCATTGTTGCTCTCCTTAGCAGATTGACTCCGCAGAATTGGTCGAAAGCTCCCCTTAGTATACACCTACATCCGCTCCGCGACGCGGATGGTCGTGTCCCGCCGGCCCTGGGTCAGAGGCAGCTCAGCCACCAGTTGCGGCGGCGTGCCTTCAGGCGTATTGACACGCGGTTCCTGGGCGCATACAGTAGTCTGTTTGGCTGACCGGTCGTAACGCTCACATCGAGCCCGGCTGCGGTTATTCAGTGTTCACTGCGTACACGGTGATGGACTTCGGAACTTCCTTCCACCAGTGAGGCGTGCCAGCAGGGATCACGATCACGTCTCCCTTGCTCAACTGCATGGTTTTGCCGCCTTCGATGTTAGTCCCCTGCGTCAAACCCGCCTTGGTCACCTTGCCCCCGATCAGCGTGCCGCCCGTCACATAGGTTGCTGATCCGTCCAGAACGTACCAAACATGTGTTGTCTTCTCGTGAATTTCGGGCGCGGCAGTCGTGGTGCGGAAGTTCGTTACGACCGCGAAGTTCGCCCCTTTCGCGAGCGGGCCGCCCTTGGCCAATGTAGCCGTTACTTTGTCATGCTCCACATATGTTGCACCCGGTCCTCCGCCTGCGCCGGTCATCAATACCGCTGCCGCCAAAAAAATAGCGAGCGCCCCAAGAACTTTCATAACTTCCTCCTCTATAGATTTCCGGCCTGTCCCGACAGGTACCACTAGGAACTATAGGCTTACTTTCTTAGCTTGTCAAACCATGCCATTTAGGCGACGATCAGTCGAGGTTTGCTGCACGCATGCCCGCAAAGCTAATGCCGAAGGGCGCCGGCTTCGCGTTGAAGCCGCCATGAGAATCGGCAGGCGCGCCTGACCTCGAACCGGCGTGAATTCGGCACTGCGGTTTAAGCCGAATAGCGGCTTCCTACTTCCTGCGAGTGGCAGTACGATCGCCTTCGGTCCAGTGCTGGACGACTCTGGTGACTTCGCCCTTTCCATCCTTGATGAAATCGACGATGTTGCCTTCCATGCTAAAGCTGATTTCGGACATCGCGACCAGGGGAATTTTTCCCATCCCACCCGGATCGATCATCAGACGGTCTCCTTCCAAAGTGACCACGACGCCGTTCTCAGACGGACCATATGTTCCCACGTATTGAGCCAGCACGTCCTTGGAAACGTGAAACTCCTCCTGGCGTTTACCCACCAGATGTTGTTTGATTTCGCGGTTTTCACAGATGAATTCAATCAATTCCCCGTCCGGCATCAAATCGAGATCCACGGGCAGGGTCCATTTTTTGTTATAGGCTTTGGGGTCCTCGAACGTCACTTGGAGATCGATATGGCCGGCGTCGCGGCGGCGGAAGCGCTCCGTGATGCGCAATGCCTCTGAATGGGGGTGTCCGCCCAGGTCCAGGGACGTCCGGTCATTAAAACCGGCGGTCGTGACCACCAGCGTGTCGCCCTCCCAGTGCCCAATCGAATAACCCATCCAGGTCGGGTTGGGATCTTCCGGCAGGCCGCGGCCATCGGTAAAAACCTGCCGGTAAAGCGTCTGGTATTCGTACAGGAAGATCACCAGATTCGGCGTCTGAACGATCTTCACCGGAGGCCCCACCGAAATGCTGGTCTTCGGGCCGGGTGGCAGACAATTAATGCCGTCGGTGTCGTTGCGGAAATTGTCCGCGCTTCGTTTGTATAGGGCCGCTGCCCACGGCTGAATGTCCTCCGGCTTGAGGTCCGGCGTAGCGTTGAGCAGATAATTCTTGTGGATCCGCCAAACGCCGGAAAGATCCGCCTTACCGTCGGCGGATCGCGGAGCCGGGGCAGAGAGATTGGGCTTGCCGTCGGGTGTTCTGGGCACTCCAGCGGTTGGACGGTTCGGCCATTGGGCCGTGAGCGGCGATAATGTCGCCGAAAGTACGATCAGGCTCGCTAGGGTTTTCATAGGCCACCTCCCGTTGCGTATCATAGCAAACCTAAACCTAATTGTGACCCACTCACTCACGACTTTGGCCGGAAATCACCGGTAACCCGCCACCTGCTTTTTCGGGGGACCTCAATGCCACGCCAAACGCCGAATTTGAAAAAGCAGTGGACGGCCAGCGCGTGATCCAGGCGCAATCCGCTTTCTGATCAGCTAAACTGATCTGTGACTCTGTAATCAGCAGTCACAGGTATTCAATCCGGCTCCACCGGAGGCGGACGCTTAGCTCTGACACACAGATGGCGCTTTCCACCGGCGATAAACTCGGCCCGTACGAAATTCTTTCCGCAATCGGCGCGGGAGGTATGGGAGAAGTGTACAAGGCGCGCGACACGCGGCTGGACCGCACCGTCGCGATCAAAGTTCTGCCCGAACACATCGCCAAGCGCGAAGATCTGCGCCTCCGCTTCGAGCGCGAAGCCCGCGCCGTGGCCTCGCTGAACCATCCGCACATCTGCACCCTGTACGACATCGGCAATCAAGAAGGCGCCGGTTACATGGTGATGGAGTACATGGAGGGTGAGACGCTGGCGGCGCGGATTGAAAAAGGCGCAATCCCGCTCGATCAGGCGCTTGTGTATGCTACGCAAATCGCCGACGCGCTCGACCGCGCGCATCGCGCCGGGGTGACGCACCGGGACGTGAAGCCGCACAACATCATGCTGACGCGGGATGGGGTGAAGGTGCTGGATTTCGGATTGGCGAAATCGGCGGCGAAGCCAGGGCCGTCCGAGGAGACGCTGACCGCCGTGCTGACGACGGAAGGCACGGTGATGGGCACGCCGCAGTATATGGCGCCGGAGCAGTTCGAGGGGAAAGAGGCGGACGCGCGCAGCGACATCTGGGCCTTTGGCGCGGTGCTGTATGAGATGGTGACGGGCCAGAAGGCGTTTCAGGGCAAGAGCTACGCGAGTCTGGTGGGTGCGATTCTCGCGACCGATCCGCGGCCGATGGCGGTGAAGCCGTTCACACCGGCGTGGCTCGAAAGATTAGTCCGGCGATGTCTGGAGAAAGATCCGGACGAGCGGTATCAATCGATGCGCGATGTCGTGCTCGAATTACGAAAGCCGCCGCAGGAATCTGCTGCCGCCGGGCCGTCGAAAGCGGGTTGGTGGCCCTGGATTGCTGCTGCGGGAGTGCTGGCGGTTGTCGCGGCAGTTGGACTCGTCGGCTGGTACAGTGCCACGCGGCCCGTGCCGTCGCGCCCGCTGATGCGCCTGAACGTCGATCTAGAGGACAACACGCCGCTGGCACGGGTCACCGTCGGCGCCGATGGTGGAAACATGCTGGCTTTTTCCCCCGACGGCACGCGCCTGGCGCTCACACTGCGGGGCGCGGACGGCAAGGTGCGCCTCCACACGCGCCTGCTGAATCAGAGTCAAGTCACGCCGCTCCCCGGGACCGAGAACGCCCATGGCCCGTTCTTTTCTCCGGCGGGGGATTGGATCGGGTTCTTCGCCGATGGCAAGCTCAAGAAGATTTCCGTGGAAGGCGGCGCAGCGGTCACGCTGTGCGACGCGCCCACGGGCCGTGGTGCAAGCTGGGGCGACGATGGCAACATCATCGCGGCGCTGGGTGTCGCCAGCGTCCTCTCGCGAGTCCCATCCGGCGGCGGAACGCCCGTGCCGGTGACTAAATTCAACTCCGGCGAAGTGACGCACCGTTGGCCGCAGGTTCTCCCTGGGAGCCAGGTAGTCTTGTTCAGCTCAGACACCCAGACCTCCGGAGTTCACGACGACGCGAACATCGAAGTGATCTCGCTTAAGACCGGGGAGCGCAAGACGATTCAGCACGGGGGCTTTTCGGCCCGCTATCTCGCCGATGCAGCCAGTTCCAACGGGACCGGACACATGATTTACCTGCATGAGACCACTCTTTTCGCCGTGCCCTTCGACCTTGGCAGCCTGGCCTCCACTGGCGCGCCAGTTCCCATTCTGGAGGATGTTAGCAGCACCGGGGTAGCGGGAGGGGATTTTGCATTCGCGCAAAACGGCAGCTTCGTCTACCTCTCCGGGAAGGGATCGCTGGCGGGGTGGTCGATTTCCTGGGTAGATGGCTCGGGCGGGGCCCCCTCTGGGGCGTCCAATGCGACACGGCCGCTGCACGCGCCGCCCGGCCAATACTTCACACCGCGCTTCTCGCCCGACGGCAAACGGCTGGCGTTTTCGATGGGCAACGGCAAAGGCTTAGACATCTGGGTGAAGGATTTGGACCGGGACACTCCGTCGCGGTTGAGTTTCCTGCCGGGCGTGAATAACCGGCTGGTGTGGACTCCCGACGGGAAGAATATCGTGTTCTCATCCACCAACCCGGCTGCCCCCGGGTTGTACGGGATCCGCTCGGACGGATCGGGCGAGGCGAAGCGTCTGACCGAGGGCAAGCTAGGAGAGGCACCATATTCGTTTTCACCGGACGGAAAGCGCCTGGCTTTTCAACAAGCCGGGAACAGCGGCAGCCAGGACATTTTTACAATGCCTGTCGAAGTCGATCCCGGGCAGGGCGCTCTTGGGTTCCGGCTCGGGAAAGCGGAGTTGTTCCTGGGAACGCCTTTCGTTGAAGTCTTCCCGGCTTTTTCGCCTGACGGGCGCTGGCTGGCGTATACGTCGACTGAGTCGGGGACCCGTGAAGTGTACGTGCGCCCGTTCCCCGGACCGGGAGGACGATGGCAGGTTTCGACGGGCGGAGGCAACTTTCCCCTATGGTCCTGGGGTGCCCCAGGGGCCGGACGTGAACTGTTTTTTGAGACCCTGGACCAGCACGTGATGGCCGTCAGCTACACGGCCACCCACACGGCCGGGGGCGACACGTTCGCGGCGGGGAAGCCCCGGGTGTGGACGGCGACTCGCCTGCGGGGCACTGGCATCTTTTCCAACTACGATCTTGCGCCGGACGGCAAGCGCCTCGCGGCGTTCGTCGCGGACGATGCGAAGGGCGAGAAGCCGCTGACGCAACTGACGTTTCTGCTGAACTTCACCGACGAGCTGCGGCGCAAAGTGCCGACGGGGAAGTAGCGTCACACGCCACTAACGGCGGAACTCTTTCGTAAGCAAGTCATTAGAAATGTGTTGTTTGGATAGGGAATGGTTTGTCGGCTACTCGGATGTTGGCGCCGACTTCCGGTTTAATCCTGATTAGTAGCGCAGTCTAGACCAGATCGGTCCCAGCCTCTAACCGGTCGGGCCGTCTACAGCCGCCACGGCGGGGACGGGCGACCTTAGCGTACGGAAGTCTCCGTTTCGAGGTCCGCCCAGATGAGCGCCCCCGCCCAGTGCTTTTCTATGCAGCCTCCCTGGGTCGCACATCTTTCTCGATCCGCTCTGCGCTCACCGCCAAATCGTAGGAGATTTGCCGACTCAGCCAGAACTTCGGCGTCGTCTGGAAGTAACGCGCCAGCCGCAGCGCGCTATCAGCGGCGATGCCGCGTGGCCCGTGGACAGTCTCGCCCAGTCCGCGTTGCTGGTACGCGCAATTCCCGTTGCTAGCCGGTCCGCTCATCCTCAACGGCTTCAGATAGTCTTCCCGAATCGTCTCTCCACCATGCGGTGCCGTCTTTAATAGTAATGATCAATGATCCCTCGTTTGCCCTGCCCATGTTATCCTGAAGCCGACTAGAGATTTATCGTATTCCGAATGGCATGGACGCGCCTCCGCCCCGCACTCACGCTTGGTCTCCTTGGGCTCGCCGGCTGGGGTCTCCTCCACGCTCAAAAACCATTCCGTGAGTACCGCGGCCAGGAATACGAAGATTTCCCCATCCCCTCCGATTGGAACGCCCCGTTTGAGATGACCGTCGCGCGCCTGCAGTATCCTTCCATAACTGGCCTGCATGGCGCCCGTGACCGCTTCGGATATCGGCAGTGGACCGTGGATTATCCGCGCTCGGACCGCCATTTTCTCACGGGCCTTCGCCGCCTGACGCGCATCGACGCCCGCTCAGTCGAACAAGTCGTTGATTTGGATGGCGATCCCGATATCTACAACTGGCCGTTTCTGTACGTCGTCGAGCCCGGCTACTGGCGTCTGAACGACGAGCAGGCCGCCCAGTTGCGCGAGTATCTGCTGCACGGCGGCTTCATGATGACCGACGACTTCCATGGCACCATCGAGTGGAATAACTTCCTGGTGAGCATGCGAAAGGTCTTCCCCGACCGCGGCATTGTAGATATTGATAACAAAGATGCCATCTTCCACGTCATATATGACTTGGACGACCGTTACCAGATTCCAGGCTTGCAATACCTCTATAGCGGGTCCAAGTACGAATACGATGGCTTTGAAGGTAAGTGGCGCGGCATCTACGACGACCATGGCAGGATCATCGTCGCGATCTGCCATAATATGGATCTCGGCGATGCGTGGGAGCATTCCGACGATCCTGTATATCCGGAAAGGTATTCGGCGCTGGCGTACCGGATAGCAGTAAACTACGCCATGTATGATTTGACGCATTGAATGTAGCGCGCGGGACAATGGCGCGGGACAAGCGCGACGGGAATCGCGGCAGGGAGTTCGCGGCAGCGCGCCAGAAGGCAAAATGTTCGAGTTCTTTTTTAAGTATCCGGCGCCGGTCTTTTCCAAAGGATCCTTCGTCCTGCTGAGCGGCTGGCCCGTCTGGCTGCTCATCGCCCTGATCGCTGCAGCGGCAGGCGGAGTGGCGTTTCTGGTTCTGAAACGCGCCGCTAAAGGCCCGGTAACCGGCCTGCGCGCGGTGGCCATCTGGGCCCTGCAAACGGCTCTCGCCGCCTTGCTTCTTTTCATGCTGTGGCACCCGGCCTTGACCATCGCCACTTTGAAGCCGCAACAAAACATCGTCGCGGTCCTAGTCGATGACTCCGGCAGCATGGCACAGCCCGACGAAGCCGGTGGGGCCACGCGCAAAGCCGCTGTCGAAAACGTGCTCAACTCCGGCTTGCTGAACGCGCTGCGCCAGAAATTTCAGGTGCGTCTCTATCGCATGACCGGCCAGATGGAGCGTCTCGAAAAACTGGAACAGCTTACGGCCAGCGCCCCCGCCACGCATATCGGCGAAAACTTGAAACAGGTGGTTGCCGAAGCTGCCAGCTTGCCCATCGGTGCGGTCATTCTGGCCAGCGACGGCGCGGACAACTCCGGCGGAGTCGATCTGGAAACCATTGCGGAAATCCGCCGCCAGCGCATCCCCATCCACACCATCGGCTTCGGCAAGGAACAGGCCGAGCGTGACATCGAACTCGGCGACGTGCAGGTTCCCGCGCGCGCCCTTCCGGATTCGCGCCTCTCCGCCGTCGTTCACTTTCAGCAGCATGGCTTCAGCGGCCAGAAAGCCAAGATCACCCTCAAGGACCGTACTAAAGTTCTCGCGCAGCAGCAGGTCACTTTGAAGAACGACGGCGTAGCCCAAAGCGAGTCCGTGCTTTTCAACGCCGGTGCGGCGGGGGTCCGCGCGTTGGAGATTTCCATTGAGCCGCTCTCCGGCGAGACGAATTCGAAGAACAACCTGGTCACGCGCCTGGTGAACGTGGATTCGCGCAAGCCCCGCATCCTGTATTTGGAAGGCGAACCGCGCTGGGAGTTCAAATTCCTGCGGCGCGCCGTGGAAGACGACCGCACCATAGATCTGGTAACCATGCTGCGCACGACGCAGAATAAGATCTACCGCCAGGGTCTCGCTAATGGCGACGAACTCAAGGACGGATACCCCACCAAGGTTGAAGAGCTGTTCGCGTTCGATGGCCTGATCATCGGCAGCGTCGATGCGCCTTATCTGACGCCCGCGCAGCAGACCTTGATCAAGGACTTCGTCGACCGCCGCGGCGGCGGAGTGCTGTTTCTGGGCGGACGCGACGCGCTCTCAGACGGCGGCTGGAAGCTTTCGGCCGACGTCGACCTGCTGCCCGTGGTGCTGCCGGACCGCAAGAACACCTTCGTCCGCGCCGGCGCCAACGTGGAGCTCACCAGCGCCGGCCGCGACAGCCTGATCACGCGTATTGAAGAAGATCCGGCGAAGAACTTTGAACGCTGGAAGAAACTGCCCTACGTGATGAACTTCCAGGACCCCGGGGAACCCAAGCCGGGCGCCGTCGTACTTGTCGACGCGCTGCCCACCACCGGCGGCCGCATCCCCCTGCTGGTCACGCAAAATTACGGCCGTGGCCGCACCGCGATTTTCTCCACGGGAGGAAGCTGGCGTTGGCAAATGCTGCAGCCATTGGCCGACAAGAGCCATGAAATGTTCTACCAGCAATTGTTGCGCTGGCTGGTGGCCGATACGCCCCGCCGTGTGATCACTTCCACGCCGCGGCAGGTGATCTCCGACGAATCCCACGCCAGTATCCGCGCGGAAGTCCGCGACCGCACTTATTTGCAGGCGTCCGACGCCAAAACCGAAGCGCACATCCTGGGTCCGGAAGGCATCGCCGAAACCATCGAAATGCGCCCCGATCCCATCGAGCAAGGTGTGTTCACCGCGGATTACACCACGCCCAAACCGGGCTCCTATCTGGTGGAAGTGGTGGCCACGCGCGGCACCGAAGAGTTGGGCCGCGACACCATCACGTTGCGCCGGGAAGACGGAGTCGCCGAGAATTTTCGTACCCGGCAGAACCGCGAGCTGCTTGAAAAATTGTCAGCGGAGACTGGAGGCCGGTATTATAAACCTCAGGACGCGCAGAAGCTGGGGACCGATATCAGCTATTCCGAGGCGGGCATCAACGTTCGCGAGACCCGCGATTTGTGGGACATGCCCATCCTGTTCCTGCTGCTCATCGCCCTGCGCGCCGCCGAGTGGGTGTTCCGTAGAAAGTGGGGTGTGATCTAAATGAAAACCCTCCGAGTTCCCGCTTGCCCTCTTGGCCGCTACAGTGTTACTGAGCCGCGACCGTCAGGGAGCGGTGGCAAGCTAGCCCTGGCCCTGCTAGCCCTAACCTGCATCGCGCAAGCCGACACCTTCTACCTCACCGTCTCCGGCCTCGGCGGGGAGCAGGAATACGAGCAGCGTTTCAGCGGCTGGGCGAAAGAGCTCGAGCTCATTCTCAAAAATGAGCCTGCCTCCAAGCTCGAAACCCTTTCCGGAGCGCAATCCACGCGCGCAGCCATCCAGGCCAAGCTCGCCGATATCGCGAAACAGGCGAAGCCTGCGGACAACTTCATTCTGTTCATGATCGGCCACGGCTCTTTCGACGAAACCGACTATAAGTTCAACGTCACCGGCCCGGACATCACCGCCACCGAACTCGCCGCCGCGCTCGACAAGATTCCCGCGCAGCAGTTGATTGTCAATATGACCAGCGCCAGCGGCGGCGCGACCTCCGCCATCCAGAAATCCCGGCGCGTCGTCATCAGCGCCACCAAGGCAGGCACCGAAGCCAACGCCACCGTTTTCGCGCGCTACTTCATCGAATCATTGCGCGACCCCTCCGCCGACACGGATAAGAACGAAGCCATCACCGCGCTCGAAGCCTTCCGCTACGCCGAGGCGAAGACCGCGAAATTCTTTGAAGACCTCAAGCGCCTGGCCACCGAGCACG
The DNA here is from genome assembly GCA_945861255.1 of Candidatus Sulfopaludibacter sp. SbA3. Taxonomy (GTDB): domain Bacteria; phylum Acidobacteriota; class Terriglobia; order Bryobacterales; family Bryobacteraceae; genus Palsa-187. The sequence continues at coordinate 6,285 of CAMAUG010000023.1, read as the reverse complement.
CTCTGCTCGAAGACACCGGCAAGGGCGACGGCGTCAAGGCTCCGTCCCCGGAAAACGGCCAGGGCCTGGTCGCCGGCCGCTTCGCCGTGTTGCACACCGGCACTTCCGCCGCCGTCGCCAGGAACCCCGAGAAACTCGCGCTGCTCAAGCGCAAGGAAGAAATCGAGGCGCAGATCGACGACCTCAAGTACCGCAAGGCCGCCCTCTCCGTGCAGGAGTACCGCGGCCAGTTACAGAAATTCCTGCTCGAACTCGCCAAAACGCAGGAGGCCCTGGACAAATGAAACGTGCCTTATGCTTGTTGGCCGGTCTTTCCTTCGCCGCAGTGTCCGCGCTCGATGCTCAGCCGGCCGAAGCTCAGCCCTGTTACGCCCTCAAGCACAAAGGCGACCCGGGTACGCGGGCCTGCTTCCAGGGTTTGACGCGCGCCGCCAACGCCGCCGTGCAAGCCGAAGGCTTTTGGGGAATGGGCGATTTCCGCGCCGCCAATGACGCCTTCCGCGCCGCCGTCAAGCAAGCTGAAAAAGATCCCGCGCCCCGCGCCCGCTGGGGCCGCATGTACCTGGAGCACTGGCAGCCTTCCGACGCCTCTGAACTGTTCGGCGAGGCCCTGGAGATCAAGGCCGATTACGCCCCCGCGCTCCTCGGCCAAGCGCGAGTCGCCGCCGAGGCCTTCGAAGGAAAGGCCGTCGAGTACGCGGAAAAAGCCCTCAAGGCAGATCCGAAACTCTATGAAGCGCATGAGCTGATCGCGCGCGTCGCGCTCGAAGACAACAACCCAAAGAAATCCGAAGAAGCCGCGCACAAAGCCCTTGAGATCTCTGGCGAAGCCCTGGACGCACTGGCCGTGCTGGGCGCCATTGATTTGCTCAATGACAAACCGGACTCGCAGTGGTTCAGGCGGATTTCGCAAATCAATCCGCACTACGGCGATGCGTACGCTCTCGCCGGGCACTTCTTCGTCATCAACCGCCGCTACGAAGAGGGCATCGCGATGTACCGCAAGGCCGTCGAACTCGATCCCACGCTCAACAGCGCACGCAGCGACCTGGGCATCAGCCTTATGCAACTGGGCCAAGAGGGCGAAGCCCGCAAACAGCTCGAACAGGCCTACAACGCCGGCTACCAGGATCCGCAAACCGTCAATACCTTGCGCCTGCTGGATAGCTACAAGGACTACGTTACCAACGAGACTCCGCGCACCAGCCTGCGGTTGCACAAGAAGGAGGCCAACCTGCTGCGCCCGTACTTCCAATCGGAATTCGAGCGCGCGCTGGCCACCTTCGACAAGAAGTACAAGTTCAAGCTCACCGAGCCGGTGCAGATCGAGGTCTATCCCAATCACGAAGACTTCGCCGTCCGCACCATGGGCATGCCCGGCTTGGGAGCGCTCGGCGTGACGTTCGGCAAGGTGGTGGCCATGGATTCGCCCAGCGGCCGCCCACCCGGCCAGTGGCACTGGGCCAGCACGATGTGGCATGAATTGAGCCACGTCTACGTCATTGCCATGACGAAACACCGCGTCCCGCGCTGGTTCACCGAGGGTATGGCTGTGTATGAAGAGACCGCGGCCTCTCCCGATTGGGGCGACCGTTTGGACCCGCCTACCATCGACGCTATTAAGACCAAGAAGCTGCTCCCCATCGCCGATCTGGACCGCGGCTTCGTTCATCCCACCTATCCGGCGCAGGTCAACGTGTCGTACTTCCAGGGTGGGCGGATCTGCACCTTCATCGCGGAGAAGTGGGGCTTCGACACGCTGTTGGCCATGATTCAGGACTTCGGTAATAAGATGACCACGGTGGAAGTCGTCGAAAAAGAACTCAAGGTGAAGCCCGAGGAATTCGACCGCCAGTTCCTGGAGTGGCTCGAACCTAAGTACAAGAACACCATCGACAATTTCACCGACTGGCGCAAACGTATTCGCGGCTTATCTGAAAGCGCGAAGAAAAAGAACTGGGATGAGGTGATCAAGGAAGGCGAAGCCATCCGCGACTTCTATCCCGATTACGTCGAAACCGGCAGCGTCTACGAATTTCTGGCCATCGCGTGGCGTGAAAAAGGCGACAAAGCCAAGCAAATCGCCGAACTCGAACATTACTCGAAAACGGGCGGACGCGATCCCGGCATGCTTAAATCGCTGGCCAACCTGCAAGCCGAGCAAGGCCGTAAGCGCGAAGCCGCCGCCACCCTGGAGCGCCTGAACATGATCTTTCTGCAGGACGACGCCGCGCATCAGAAACTGGCCGAACTGCATCTTGAGCTTGGCAACGCCAATGGAGCCATTCGCGAGTATCAGGCCGTGCTCGCCGGAAAGCCCATTGATGTGGCCGGCGCCAACTACGGACTGGCGCGCGCTTTCCTGGCCGCCAAACGCATTCCCGACGCCCGTGAAGCGGTCGTATCGGCACTGGAAGCCGCGCCGGGCTTCAAGCCCGCGCAAAAACTGTTGCTCGAACTGAGCGAGAAAGAATAATCCAAACGAATGTCGACATCCATTCAGAACATGACAGAAATGAATACGGCGGACGCCGCGGGTTTGCAGGAAAGAATCGCGCGCTTCCATAAGGCCAAAGAGGCCATCGTCGCGCAGGTCCGCCGCATCATTGTAGGCCAGGATGAAGTGATCGACCAGGTCATGGTCGCCTTGTTCGTGGGCGGCCACTGCCTGATCACCGGTCTTCCCGGTACCGCTAAGACGCTGCTGGTGCGTACGCTGTCGCAGGCCTTGGGCCTGGAGTTCCGCCGCATCCAGTTCACGCCGGACCTCATGCCGTCCGACATCACGGGTACCGACATCATCGAGGAAGATAGCTCCACCGGCCGCCGCACCTGGACCTTCGTCCCGGGTCCCATCTTCGCCAACGTCCTGCTGGCCGACGAAATCAACCGCACGCCTCCCAAGACCCAGTCCGCCTTGCTCGAAGCCATGCAGGAACGCTCCTGCACGGTGCGCGGTAATATCTACACCATCAAGGCTCCGTTCTTCGTGCTGGCCACGCAGAACCCCATTGAGCTCGAAGGAACTTATCCGCTGCCGGAAGCGCAGCTCGACCGCTTCATCTTTAATGTGCTGCTGGATTATCTTTCGGCGGAACAGGAAATGAAGGTGCTGGACCTAACCACCACCACGCATCACGCGCAGGTGGAGGCGGTGACCAACGCTGAGGATATCATCGATTTCCAGCAGATCGTGCGCATGGTGCCGATCTCGGATTCCATCGCACGTTACGCCGTCGATCTGGTCCGCGCCACGCGCCCCACCGATCCCACGGCCCCGGATTTCGTCAAGAAGTACGTGAACTTCGGCGGCAGCGTCCGCGCCGCGCAGTTCCTGGCGCTCTCCGCCAAAGCGCGCGCGCTGATGAATCATCGCTATCACGTGATGACCGAAGACATCGCTTCCTTGATGCGGCCCATTCTGCGTCACCGCATCTTGCTGAACTTCCAGGCGGAATCGGACCACCTGACACAGGACGACATCTTGAAAAGAATCCTGGAGGCCGTACCCGCCCCCAAATAGGCGGCTTTTCGAGCCCCATGCTGCAGCGCTTCCTAGATCCGACCATCCTCGCCGGCCTCTCCGGTCTCGATCTCATCGCCCACACCGTCGTCGATGGCTTTATCTCCGGCCTCCACCGCTCGCCGGATTTCGGCTTCAGTCAGGAGTTCGCCGAATACCGCGCCTACCACCCCGGCGACGATCTTCGCCACGTCGATTGGAACGTCTTCGCCCGCACTGAGCGCGCGTATCTGAAGCGCTACCGCGGCGAGACCAATTGCCAGGTGACCATCCTGCTGGACGCCAGCCGGTCGATGAAGTACACCTCGCACAAAATCGACAAACTGGAATACGCGCGTTTCATGACCGCCTCGCTCGCCTATCTGGCCGGCTTGCAGCGCGACGCCACCGGGTTGATCGTGTTCGACGATGAAGTCCGCAACTTCGTGCCGCCCTCCACGCGCCAGGGTCAGTTGGCCCGCCTGCTGCACGCGATTGAAAAAGCCGAAGCGGGTGCGCGCACCGATTATGCCCGGCCCTTCGCCCACTTGCGTGAGTTTCTCCATCGCCGCGGCCTCATCGTGTGCATATCGGATTTCTGGGAGACCCCCAAGAACATCATCGATACCATCGCGCCGCTCCGCTATCACGGCAACGAAGTGATTCTGTTCCACCTGCTGGATCCCGAAGAGATCCGCCCGAAGCTCAGGAATTCCGTACTGCTCGAAGACATGGAAACCGGCCAAACGCTGGAAGTCTCGCCCGACTACGCCTCCAAAGAGTATCCCGTGAAGATCGACGCGCATCTGGAAGAACTGAAAAAGAAAGCTCAAGGCGCGGGCCTGGACTATTTCCTGGTGGATACCAGCCGCCCTCTCGACGGCGCGTTGCGCGAGTATCTGGCCATCCGGAAAGGGAGGATGTAAATGGGTTTTTTCGCTCCCTGGTTCTTGGCCGGTGTCGCCGCCGTCGGTCTGCCCATCTGGGTGCACCTGCTAAAACGGCATAAGACGGACCCCAAGCTCTTTCCCTCGCTCATGTTCTTCGAGCAGCGCGAACAGAGCTCCGTGCTGCATCGCCGCTTGGATTACATCCTGCTCTTCATCCTACGGACGGCGATGATCGTGTTGCTTGCGCTGCTCTTCTCCAGCCCCTTCATCAATCGCACGCCCTCCGCGGCCGATGGCAACAAGATCACCATCGTTGCCGTGGACCGCTCCTTCAGCATGCGGGAATCAAACCGGCTCACCCAAGCGAAAGATGAAGCGCAAAAAGTTCTCGACGCGCTCAAGCCCGGCCAAGCCGCGCAAGTGGTCTCGCTGGCCGGAACCGTGCAAGTGCTCACGCAGGTAGTTACCGATCCCGGCGAACTCCGCGCCGCCGTCGCCTCCATTCAGCCAGGAGACGGCCGGGCGTCCTTCGGAGAACTGGCGCGCTACCTCCGTTCACTCTCTGAAGCGGAGAAGCTCCCTATTGAAATCCACCTGGCCAGCGATTTGCAGAAATCCGCCATGCCCCCGGGCTTCGTCGATCTGCGCCTCAATCCCGGCACGAACCTCGTGTTTCATCCCGTCGGCGCCACCGCTCCCAACTGGACACTGGAAACCGTCACCGCGCCCCGTCGCGTGTACGATCCCAAACGTGTCCGCATGCAGGCCACTATCTCGGGTTTCGGAACGAAAGCCGCGGAGCGCTCCGTCACTCTGCAACTGAACGGCCGCACGCTGCAAACGAAAACCGTGAAGGTCCCCGAAGATGGCCGCGCGCAAGTGGAATTTCTGGGCCTGGACGCCCCCTATGGTTTCAGCAAGGGCGAAGTGCGCATCGACGGCGCCGACGCCTTGGCCGCCGACGACCGCTACTTGTTCTCGGTGGAGCGCACCGATCCTCGCAAGATTCTTTTCGTCACCGACGGCCGCCGCGCGCGCGGTGAGCTGTACTACCGCGCCGCCGTCGATTCCTCGGGCGATGGTGGATTCCAAGTGGACTCCCAGCGCCCCGAAGCCGCCGCCGCCGCGAATCTCTCCACCTTCGCCTTCGTCGTGCTCTCCGACCTGGGCAGCGTTCCGCAAGCTCTTGAAACCGCTCTTCAGCGTTACGTATCCTTGGGTGGTTCCGTGTTCGTTGTGTTGGGCCCCAGCTCCGCGCTGCTGCCGCGCGTGCCCGTCCTCGATGAAGCCATTCAGGCGTCTAATTACGCCACGCGTGAGGGCGAGCGCTTCCTGAGCGTTACCGATCTCGATGCCGGCCATCCCGTGCTGCGAGGCGTCGATCGCTTTAACGCCGTTAAGTTCTATCAAACTGTCAAGGTCTCCTTCGCCAAGTCCCGCGTGCTCGCGAAACTCAACGACGGCTCGCCGCTGGTGCTGGAGCGCAATATCGGCGAGGGCAAGATCCTTGCTTTCGCCTCCACCATCGATAATGTGTCGAACGACCTGCCCATCCACGCCGCATGGGTGCCGTTTATCGCGCAGTCCGCCCTCTACCTGGGTGGAGGCGGAGCCGAACAGCCCGTGAACCTGGCAACGGATTCCTACGTGGAGCTTCGTTCCGGAGACCAACCCGCTAGTCAGCAAGGGGCGGCCGCGGAGGTTCTCGATCCCGACGGCAAGCGCGCCCTGTCGCTCACCGACGCCGCCAAGGCCCGCACTTTCTCCGTGGATCGCGAAGGTTATTTCGAAATCAAAACCGCCAGCGGCCGCCGCAGTCTGATCGCCGTGCACGCCGACCGGCGCGAGTCAGACCTGACGCCGATACCCAAAGAAACACTGGATCTGTGGAAG
>CAMAUG010000022.1 GCA_945861255.1 Candidatus Sulfopaludibacter sp. SbA3 | reverse complement strand
TTCGAATCTCCCCTCTCCGCCATCAATAATCTACGGCCAGTCGCGGTCGCCTTCCCAACTTCGCCGCCAGCCGCCGCGCGTGTCATCCCGATAATCGATGCCGGGTAAATCGCGATCATGTCGCTGTTGTGTCCGGCGATGCTCCACGGCATGGAAGCAACTTCGTTGATAATCTAAAGGCGATGCCCTCGGACTTGGAACGAGACTTGCGAGCCGCCGGTCTGTCATTCCGCAGTGTCGAAGCGGACGGCCGCACGGGATTCCTGCTCCACAAACTCCCCGAAACAGCCGATGTATCGGGCATTAAGCAGGCGTCGGGATTGTTCCTGATCGCGGAAGGCAATGTGGACGCGCTGCTGGCCGCGGCTAGTCCCGGCGCGCAATTGGCCGAAACCGGCGCCATCCGCATCGCGGATGTCGAAATCCCTATTTACCGCTACGTGAAACCCGGTGAGCCGTCCGGGAATCTCGCGCGGCGCGCCAGGTGGTTTCAAAAGCGGGCCGACTGATGCATCACCTGATCTTGATGCGCCAGATGCTGCGCCCATATGTGGCCGCCCACAGCATCCCCTCGCCCTGGTGATACACCAGATCCACCACCATTACGTTGGGAAGATTGCGCGTGAGATTGGTCCAGGAACCGCCACCGTCATTGGTCACGTAGACTCCGGCGTCGTTCGCCACGTAGAGCGCATTCACGTCGTCTGGCGGCACCACCGCGGCACTGTGCGGCACGGCGGGGAGCTTGCCCTGATCCATGTCGGTCCAGGTAAGGCCGCCGTCGACGGAGCGAAATACGTGCGATGAGCCGGTTCCGGCAGCGGTCACAAACAAGGTCTGAGCCTTGGCCGGGTGCGTCTCAATGCGTGTGATCTGGCGTCCCGGCAAGGTGGCGCCCGCGAGGTTCCCGGACCAGGTTTTTCCGCCATCCACGCTGCGGAACAAGCCGCCGTTCTCCGTCCCGGCGTAAACGAATTTCGAATTCGCGGGCGCCACTTCGATCGCTGTAATGGGGCTGCCGTCCAGGTTCCCGGAAACCGCCTTCCATGAAGTTCCGTCGTTGGTGCTTTTCCACACTCGGAACGTTCCCGTGAAGATCGTTTTCGGTGTGTTTGGATCGTAGGTGATATAACACATCCAAACGCTGTTCTGTTCGCTTTTCGGAGCGGGAGGCGAGACATTCTTCGGCGGCGTGGATCCATTAAAGCGGAAAATGTGGAAGTTGTAATAAGAAGCGAACAGCTTGCCGGCGCTCTGCGGGTTATAAACCATCCACCCGCCGTCACCGCCCAGGATCTCGAAGTGCGTATCCGGCTTACCATCGGTGGTCACGTTGGTGCCGTTATCCTGCGTGCCTCCGCCGAAACTGCGGGGGTCACTGGGTGCGACGTCCAAATCGTAATACATGGTCACGGCCAGGCCGTTGCTGAGATTCTGCCAATTCTCGCCCCCGTCATCGGAGCGATCCAGGCCCCCGTCGTTGCAATCGTACACGCGGCCCGGGGCCCCCGCGGGCATCACCAGACAATGATGATCGGCATGCGCGTACTCGGCATCCCCGCGGTCAAAATCCCAATGCGTGACCTGCTTCCAGGTGGATCCGCCGTTCGTAGTCGCGTGCAAATCCACGCCGCCGCATAGGACATGATCCGGATCGGCGGGATGAACCACGATGGTGTTGCCGTAAGACATCTGCCCTTCTTCGCTGAAATGGGAGCCGCCGATGCTGGCCCATGTGTTGCCCATGTTCTTGCTGACAAACACGCCCAACACGCCTTCATCCGCATCCGACGCCAACGCGTAGATGGTGTCGGGTCTCGAAGGCGCCACGGCCAGACTGATGCGGCGGAAGGAATCCGCACCAGGGAGTCCCGTGGTCAGGTGGGTCCAATTCGCGCCACCGTCCGTCGTGCGCCAGATTCAGCTCCGGGCGCCGCGTTCGAAAATAGCAGCGAAGATCACGCCTTGTTTTTTTGGATGAAAGACGATCGCGTGGCAGAAATAACCCAAGGGCGATACGAAGTTCTCGCGCCTCCAGCTAACACCGCCGTCGGTGGTGACGAACATACCGGAGGCTTCGGTTTCCAGGTGGCTCACACCGCCAATGCGGAGGTGCTTCGAGTCGAAAGGATCAATCGCGATCACGCCGATGCGGCGCGGCAACTGGAACCGCTTGGCGGGAGCCCACAGAGTCCACGTAGCGCCGCCATCGGATGTCCTGTAAATGCCGACACCCGGATAAGAATCGGCGGAAAGGTTCGCCTCGCCCGTCGCGGCATAGACCGTGTCCGGCGCCTTGGTGTCGACGGCGAGCGCGCCGATGTTCAAGCTCGCCTGCTTGTGCCATAGGTTCTTCCAAGTGGAGCCGCCGTCTTCGGTCTTCCACACGCCACCTCCGGCGGCGCCTACCCAGAATACGTCGGGGTCCCCGGGATGAACCGCCAGGCTGGTGAGGCGTCCGCCGATGTTGGTGGGTCCGATGGGCTCCCATTGGCGATCAGCCGGCACGGCGGCGGACTGGACCTTGATCTTTGCGCGCTGCGTGGCCAGGTGCTCGCCGCTGGCGTCACGATTCGGCCACGCCGCCCGCGCACGAAACCATTGAGCGCGTTTCTTGTGGGTGCCCTTGCGCGTCTCGGGAGGCCCCTTGCGACGTTTCTTGTGAGGGCCGACTGCTAGTCTTTGGCCGCTGGCAGGCTTCTTTTTCTTGGCCATATGCTCCTCGGATTCCCTAAGACCGCGAGCGCGTCCATCGCAACTGGTGAACCACAATCAGCGAGACCGCCGCGGCTCCGGCCACCAGCGGGATGTCGACCAAAAGGTATCCCCAGCTCAGGCGGAACTCACCGCTCGCGACGGTGGCCAAGATTCCCATGAGGATCGCCAGAATTGCCCCGATGCGCAGCCGCTTTGCGGGACGCAAATAGCCCAGGAACGACCCGAGCAGAATGCCGCTTATGATAGGAACCAGTTCCTCCACCACGCACCTCGCTTTCCGGAAGATCGGATTGATTCTATCAGATGAAAGGCAACGGAGTCTGGCACCACCCGTTGGCTTCGGGCTTCGGGGCTACCGTTCCGAAGCTCGCCAGTAGCCGGGTAGACCGGCCTTCGTCTGACGTAAGATGCTCATGATCGCTGCTCGATCAGACCGGCTGAGCGTGGAGAAGGCCGCATCATTGTCTTTCCCGCTCAGCACGTCGAAGAGCTGGCGATAGAAGTAGTCCAGCGCCGGTTTCGGCAAAGCGTCGAAGGCCTCCGAGTAGATCAGGAAACTGCATGGATACCGGAACATCCGGTGGTTCAAGTCCAGGTCTCTCAGCGACCGGCCGGCGCTGTCCCTGGGACCGGCGGCGGCGAATTCCTTGGCGAAATCGGACGTGCCTTTCATGGGCGCCTGCAGGCGGATTTCGTCGGCAAAAAGCATGCAGCGTAGTAACTCTTTTACTGCGTCATGAATGCGCCGGCGCGTCGCCTGGGACCACGTGTCCACCGCAACACCCCGCGCCTTGTTTTCGGTTTCCTGACGGTGGATGGCAATACGGGTTTCCCAGTTCACGCGGTTGATCAGGTTATGGAGCTGCGTTTGGTGCGCCAGAATCATCAACGCCGCAAGGTCGCTGTGCGGCGTTGGATAAGGCGCGACGTTGAACAGGCCCTTGAGTGAAGTGACGTTGGCGCCACTGTCCGGATCCATTTGATCAGGGCGCTCATTGTCCTTGACGGAAACGTTTCCCATGTGGCGCTGATTGCCGTGAGTACCGGTCACGTACCAGCCGCCCCAGCGCTGTTTCAGAGGACTACTGTGATCGGTGACGAATGATTCGGCCTGAAAATGGGGCCAGCCGTCCGCCGCCGGAAGTACTGAGCGCAACAGCAATCCAGGCAGGCCGAGCGTCGTAGGAGAAGCGTGACATTGCAGGCACTCCTCGCGGCGGACAAATTTCGGCTGACCCTGGCGGCGCTGATCCAGCGTGTAGAAGAACGTTCCTTGGGATGGGTCGATGGCCGCTAACTCCACCACATCCCCGCCTTGTACCCACCCGAGGTAGACATTGTCATTGAAATACAGAGCTCGCGGCGTGGCGCCTGAGATCAGGTGTTGCTGAGAACTGGTCTTGGTGAACACCAGCGTCTGTGAAGAAAGCGGAACGTTGAGTTGGCGGAGCACGGAAAGCAGATACCCATGTGGTCCCTGGAAGTCGAGCGATGCCTCGCCGCGGTCCAGGCGGTGCTGCAATCGGGCGATTGCATCGTTCGGCGGCGCGCTCCGGTAACGGATCACATCCTCGTCCAGAAGCGGGTAGGGTCCGGAGAACGAGGATTGCGCCCGCGCCGCTACAGGCAATCCGGCGATAAGAATGGACAACCAGGCGCCACGGGCCGCGAGCGAAGGAGTGCGGACTGACTTCACTGTCCCCCTCGCCGCTGGATCTGCTGGCCCATGCTTTCGAGTATACCCGTCAATAAACTTGTTCTCCAGCGTACTATAGCGCGAGCCGCGCGCGGCGCGCTTCCGCGATGTGCCGTTACAATAAAGGCGATTACCTTCCGGGGCCCGCTTTCGAAAGAAACAAAACGGACACCGGGAATCGATGGGAGGGCGTTCATGGACCGTCGCGAATTTCTTGCCGGCAGCATGGGTGCGTCGCTGCTGGCGGCGCTTCCCGCGGACCTCCTCGCGCAAACCGCGAGCCCCCCGCCATCGCAGGCGTGGGACGCAGGGCGGGTACGGCACCTGCTGCCGACGGTCAGCGATACGCGGATGCTGATCAAGGCGTCATTCACACAACCTCTATCGGCATCTCCCACGCTGCGGGTAGGCGGCAGGCCGGTGCAGGGCCGCATGAACGATACGCACGGCGAATTCTGGCAGTTCCATGTCGACGGTCTGGAGCCCGGCCGGCGATATACGCTCTCGCTCACTGCCGCGAGCGGCGCGGCGCTGTGCCAGCCCTGGGACCTTTCGTCGCTTCCGGGCCCGAACGCGCGCCCTGATCGATTTCGCGTGCTCTTCTTCACGTGCGCCGGCGGTCACGACCGGCTCACCTACCTTCCGGCAGCGATTCGCAGCCGCTTGCTGCGCCGTGCGCTTTCATTTCAACCGCAAGCCGCCGTGGCCAACGGCGATCACGTTTATTGGGACCTTCTGGCTCCCCGCATGAGCATGACCCACGGCGCTTCGCCGGAAGCCGGGCGGTTGGCCGGGACATTCTCGCGCTCGGCTCTTGTGTTCGGCGACAAGAACGAGACGGTGTTGAAGCTGGCCGCGGGACCGCAGATCGTTCCGGTCTACGGCACGGACTTCCGATCGACGCCGGTGTTCTTTCTGCAGGACGACCATGACTATTTCGATAACGATGAAGCGACGGACGCCATGGTCACCTTCCCGCCGTCATGGTTCATGCTACAGCTCGCCCGCGCCACTCAGCGGCTTTACTATCCCGAGTTCCTGCCCGATGCCAACCGGCCTCCGAGTCTGCCGTGGTCCTCGGCCGGGGACCGCGCCGGCGGATTGTCGGAGAGCTTCGGTACCCTGCGGTTCGGACGGCTGGCGGAGATCTTGCTCTACGACGTCCGCCGGACAATGACACTCGCCGGGGCAAGCGCGGTATTCGTCGATGGCGAAGTGGAGAAGTGGCTGCTGGCACGCGCCGCGTCGCCGGATGTGACCCATCTGGTCCACGCACCATCCAATCCTCCGGGGTGGAGCGCCGGGAAGTGGGGCGAGTGGTATCCGGATGTGCTCGGCGCCGGAAACAAGCTGACCACCGCCGTTCCGAAACCCTACTGGCAGGACGGTTGGCTTAAGCAGCATGATCGTCTGATGGCGTCGCTGGCGGCGATGAAGGGCCGGGCGCCGTTGGTGATCAGCGGCGACCTCCATGCCGTGGCGATGGGCCGGATGCTGCGCTGCGGAGCACTGGATCTGAAGGCCAACCCGATCACGACGGTATTGTCCGGCCCCATCGGCACGGCCGCCGGGTTCTGGCCGTCGGCGTTCCGCGGAGTGGGCGCGACACCGCCTGCACATCTGGACCTGCGTGAAGAGATCGCACCGATCGAACAGCACGGCTTCACGCTGGCGGATTTTCTGCCCGATCGGGTCAATTTGCGATTCTTCAAATGGGATGTGAAGACGCAGTCTCCCGGCGCCATCGACAGCCTGGAGCCGTTTCACACGGCGGAACTCGGGCGCCCCATCTAGCGCGGTCGGGCGCGGCACGGGCCCGCGCGGCGCTACTGGAGGAATTTCAGCAATTCGCGGTCGAAGATTTCCGGAACCTGAATGTGCGGCACGTGACCCACGCCGGGAATTAAAACCAGCTCCCCGTTGGGAATCGTCTTTGCCGCGATGCGCGCGTGTTCCGGATAACCGTCGTAATCTTTTTCGCCGCCGATGACCAGCGTCCGCGCTTTAATGTGGGCCCAATCGTGAACGACGGGATCGAGAAAAAGGATCTGCCGGTAAATCGCGCGCACCATGGCAAGCCGAGGCCAATCCGCGCTCAGACTGGGAGCATACAGAATACGCACGAATTTTTCATACTCGGGCGTCCAAGGTTGTCCCGGAAAATAGCGGCGGATGGTCGAGTAGAATCCGGCCCAATTCTGATCGTTCGTTTGGCCCATCGTCGCCTTGTAAGCGTCGTCGGCGGTGGTCCAGGCACCGCCCCATCGAATATCGGTCAAGCCGATGGCGTTGCAGATCACCGCGCGTTCGACAACGTCCGGGTAGGACGACGCAAAGCGGGCGGTCAGCATCCCGCCCATGGAGTGCCCGAAAATGACCGCCCGCGCTACTCCCAAAGTCTGGAGCAGCTTGCGCGTATTCCGCGCCATGTCGTGGAAGTTGTATGGAATAACCGGCTTCGAAGAACGGCCGAAGCCGATCTGGTCCGGCACGATCACCCGGAAGCCCGCTTTTCGCAACGTCTCGATGGGGTGGGCGAAATAGAAGCCGCCGAAGTTCATGCCGTGCAGCAAGACGATCACGCGGCCATTCGGCGCACCCGCCGGTGCGATATCCATGTATGCCATGCGCACGTCTTGCCCGTACATCGTAAGCGGCATGTAGGAGACTTCATAGGGATAGGCGATCTCGTCATACGTGATGCTGCCGGGCGCGACGTCGGTGGGCGCTTTTAGCGGACTACTCTCCGCCCAGGCATGGATCGATAAGAGGAGCAAGAGTGGCAACCAAAGCATAAGAACATCATACCCCGGCGAAACACGCCAGATCGGCGATGGACGCCGTCAACACCTTCGATAAGGCTTCCCGTGCGGGCGATCCGCGCTCTCATCCGCGCCTCCTCGCGGGGCCTGGCCGTTCAGCACGCGAGGCACGGCGCAATCGGTGAAATTGAATTGCCGGCGCATTCTGATTTAGGAGTATCCGTGGGCGTAACAGGCAATCTCCGGAACCAAAGCAGATGTGGCGGTGTCCAAGCGTAAATGAAGAGCCGCCCGGACGCACACCATCTCGGACTCGTAATTCTGGTTGTACTCTGGGGCCTCACCGGTCACTTCCTGATCGCCAACAAACCCGCAGAGCAGTTGGAGGAGGTCGGCCGCTTACGGATCTACGTCGCGGCGATCACCAGCCTGTGGCTGCTGTTCGCCTACGTCGCGGTCGGACTCCGCCGGCGAGGCCTAAACGTCCGATCACTCATCGATCCGCTTCCGTTGACCGCTCGCCGCTTCGGTATCTACGCATCGATAGCTGTTGGCATGTTCTTCGCATGGGGGCTCTTCAGCGGAGTTCTTGGATTGTTTTTGCGACCCGACAAGGCTCAGATACAAAGCCTCCTCGTATTTTTCCCGCGCGGACCGGTTGAAAAGGCACTGTGGGCAATGATGTCGCTTTCGGCGGCATTTTGCGAAGAGTTCGTGTACCGCGGCTACCTGCAGACCAGCCTCCGGCGCTTCAGCGGTAGCATCGGCGTGGCGGTGGTGCTGCAAGCGGCCGCGTACGGGTTCGCCCACGCCGCATTGCCGTGGAAGATCATGGCTACGGTCACGATCCTGGGCATCTTTTTCGGTGCCGTCGCCGCCTGGCGCAAGACTCTTGTGCCCGGCATGCTAATGCACGCGGCCTTCGATCTGCTGGCCGTCTTCGCGCGCAAATAGGCTACAACACGCGTCTCGCCTTCTTCATTCAGGCCCGGCCACATCGTCACGCTGCGCGACAGCATGTTCAGCGCGTTCGTCTTACCTTTCCTCCGCTCTGATTTGGAACGAGCGGTCCTCCGTCCTGCCGCCCGTCGTGGTGATCCGGTTTTGTTAGACTGCAATCCATGGATCTGGGTACAGCACTGCGTCATTCCGCCGGGAGAAATCCCCACAAGCCCGCGGTCGTTTGCGACGGCCAAGTAGTCTCCTTTGAAGCGCTGGACCGCTCAACCGATGCTCTGGCGCGCTGGCTGTTGCAGGAGGGGCTCGAGACCGGCGACCGCGTCGCCATCCACTGGTGTAATTCCGTGGAGGTGGTGAATCTTTACTTCGCCTGCTTCAAAGCAGGGCTGATCGCTGTGCCGCTCAACAACCGGCTCAAGGGCCCTGAGATCGCTTACATCCTGCAACATTCGAGCGCCAAGCTGTGTTTCAGCCAGCCGGAGCTGGCGCCTCTGTGCGAGGAGGTCCGCGCGGAATGCCCGGAGTTGCAGCACCTCTACACCGCGCTTCCACCCTTGGAAACCACGGAACCGGGGAACGCGGCATTGCCCATCGCGTTGCCCCATATTTCTCCGGACAGCGTAGCGGCGGTCTTGTACACTTCCGGCACCACGGCGCGGCCCAAAGGTGTGATGCACACGCACGTTTCGCTGACCGGCGCCACCGAGCTGATGATCTCGCTGGGCATGGACGAAACTCACACTCTGCTGGCGGTGACGCAGATGATGCACATTGCAGCACTCGCCTGCGTGCTCTTGCCCGGAATATCCTGCGGCGGGACCGTGGTTTTGCTTCCGCTGTTCGACGCCGCCGCCGCCCTGGACTTGACGGAACGGTGGCGTTGCTCGTACATCCTGATCCTGCCAGCCATGTTGCGGTTTCTTGTCGAAGAACAGGGCCGGAGTCCGCGAAACGTCAGTTGCGTGCGCCTTTGCCTGGCCGGCGGGGACACCGTGCCGGTGACACTGCAGGAGCGCTTCCGCAGTCTTTTTGGAGCTCCCGTGCGGGAGCTCTATGGTATGACCGAGACCGTGCCGGTCACCTGCATTCGCGAAGACGCGCCGCGGGCGGGCTCAATGGGCCCGGCCTTGGACCTGGTGGATGCCCGCGTGGCGGATCTGTCCGGCAAGGTATTGACAGACGGCCAAATCGGAGAATTGCAGGTACAAAGCCCTGCCAATTGCATCGGATATTGGGGTGACCCGGAGAACACTGCATCTACGTTCAGCGACGGCTGGCTGCGCACCGGCGATCTGGTAAGGCGCGACGCCGACGGTTTCTTTTGGTTCGAAGGGCGGGTGAAGCAGATCATCGTGCGCGGCGGCTCCAACATCTCACCGCAGGAAGTGGAGGAGGCCCTGTACCACCATCCCGCTGTCCTGGAGGCGGGTGTCATCGGCATGCCGGACCCGGTCTACGGTGAAAAGGTGATCGCCTTCGTCGCCTTGCGCGACGGACTGACCGCCAGCGAACAGGAACTGCGGGAGCTGGTACGCAGCCGCATCGCCGACTACAAGACGCCGGAGCGCATTTTGTTTTTGCCGGCTCTTCCCAAAGGGCTCACCGGAAAGGTGCAGCGCCGCGCGTTGAAAGATCTGGTCGCCGCTCCCACCGCACCGGGCGGCGTGGCCACGACCGGCGCATGATTCCACCCGTAACAGCGGCGGCACGCGCGCGGCGCCACCCAACGTCCTCGCCTCGCCTAAAAATCAGCAGGCACGGGTGCGTTATTGCCGTCCCAATCTTTGACGGATCCATCTTTGGCCTTCAGAAATCCCAGAAGGCAACCGTTGGAGCCATCCCTCAGACGGTGGCACCGGACTTTAATGGCGTCGCCCACCTTGATGTAATCAGGCGTCACTCCGGCCCTTTGGAGCCCAGGACGGCCGGTCGCTTCCAGAGCCCACACTTGCGGCTCGCCCTTATCGTCCTTGACTTCCAGATAGATCCAGGAATGCGGGGAAACCAAGTGCACTTCTTTGACCATGCCCTGCAGATCCATGAACGTATCGTTGTAAGCGCCGTGGGAATGATGCGCCAACGCGGGCACCGCCACGACCACCGCGGATAGCAACGCGAAACCGATTGCTGATCTCACACGCATAATTGCCTCCTTACTTCTGCTTGCCAGGACTTACCACTGCGCCAGGAGCATCGATTCGACCCTGCCCGTCCTCGATCCGTCTCTGATTGACGCGGCGGGGGGGCGGATATCCGTTGTAGTAGTACGGCTCATAGCGAAGCCCCACACCTTTCTCATCGAGCCATCCCAGCGATTGCTGAAACAACCCCGGCTCCGGGTAACCCGCCGGTACCGTCCCCTCAATGACGTAAAGCTTGTTTTCGTGCATATAAATCCCTGCGAACGTGCGGGACTTATCGCTGTTGTTGGTGAGCTGTAGTTGATGCCCTTCCACGCGGTCGACGGTATTCCACACAAAGGCGGTTACCTTGGCATCTCTTTGCATAAGACGCCAGGTGGCATACACCAGCGCTCCTTGCCGGTCAGACCTCCAGTGCCCCTCATCACCCGGGGCCCCCAAACACGGTTCCGCGCCCGCGGGGCAGGACTTCGCCCTCTCCGTGAGGATTCGCTGGATGGGAGTGTAATCGACCACGGTCAGCGAGTAGCGGCTCTGGCCTTGCGACGCGCTGTAGACGCGTGCCGGCAGTTCGGCTCCGATCTGCGTCTGGTAGGTGATCGCCGTGACCTTTGGTTGGACGGGGAAATTACAGGTAAAGCGATCTTCCCGGCTGGCGTACTCAATCCATTCCTGGGCGACTAACGTCCCTGAAAGAGAAACCATCAATGCTGTCGAAATGAATATCAAGCGCATGTTTTTGTCCCCTCTTTGCGAGCGAGTGTTGGCGATCAAGGTTGGCAGCGGGTGGCTCCACTGCCCTCCGTGCCGCCTTTGTCGCGGTATACCTTGTGACAGTTCGCGCAAGCGTCGTTCAGTTTTTCGCTGATGTCGATGAAGGCCGCATGATTCCTGGCCTTGGATGCCTGATGAGCCAGTTTCCCGGCGTCCACCAGCGCCGCGACAAATTGCTTCCAATCGGCCGCATCGACGGGCACGGGTTTGCCGTTCTGGCAGCGGCGTCCCGGCGTCAACAGCAGCGGCGCCGTCTCGGTGATCGCAATGGCGGCCTGATCCACCGCCAGCCATCCGGGATAAACCGTGGATCCCCACTCGGCATAATCGAACGTAGCGGGGGTGGTCTGTTTTTTCGGCTGGGCGCCGGGGTCCTTGATCTGAAGGTTGAACAGGATATTCGAATTGGGGAAAGCGATGGCCCGCATCAGCTCCGCCAGATTGCCTTCCGGCGGCGGAAGAGACGTGTTGCCTAAGCCTGCGCGGGCCGGCGCCGCGGATGCTTTCGCCGCCGGGAACGTAATCCGCGCCAACATGGCTTCGCTCAATTCGGCTTGTCCGGCGGGGAATTTTCCGGCCTGCAAAATGTAGGCCACCAGATCTGTGGATTGCGGGCGGGTAAGGTTCGCAGGCAAGTTGAAGGGCATCGTCTTCTGAATCTTGTCCACCAGATTGATGAGCGGCCGCGCGCTCCAGTCCGAGAGGAAACTATCTCCAGCCAACGGAGAACCGACGGTGCCTTCGAGCGCATTGCCGTGACATTCCGCGCACTGAGTCTTATAAAGCTGCTGTCCGCGGGCCGCTTGCGCAGCGGAGTAGACACCTTCTGTTATCGATCGTGCTTGCGGAGTTTGCCCCGTCAGCAGGAGCGCTCCGAAAAGCGCGTAACTGCAGAATGCTACGCCCAATGGACTCACGCTCGTCATTTGTCCTCCTGCTTCGAACGCCGCAGGTGCTGCTGCAATAAAGAAGAATTCGCTACAAATGAGGATAGTCGAAACAAGCGGCGCACACAACGGTGGCCCAAGTTGGCCCGAGCCTCTAATTCAAGTAGTACGTCCGGTACAGAGTATCGCGCTGCTTTGGGACAAACCCGGCGTCGCGAATCAAGCGGCGCAACTCCTCCTCGGTGGCACGGTGATGAGTGCCGGCCGCACTGACCACGTTTTCCTCGATCATGATGCTGCCGACGTCGTTACCGCCGAAGCGCAAGCCGATCTGGCAGATCTTCGGGCCCGGCGTAACCCAGGATGATTGAATGTTGGGCACGTTCTCCAGATACAAGCGCGAAAGGGCCAGCATCTTCAGATATTCCACCGCGCTGGCCTCCTCTTTCACGAAGCGGCCGAGAGAAGTGTACTCGCGCTGAAACGCCCACGGAATGAAGGCCGTAAACCCGCCCGTGTCCATCTGAATCTGGCGGACGATATCCAGGTGATTCATGCGCTGCTCAATACTCTCGCCGGTGCCGAACATCATGGTGGCCGTGGTCGCGATGCCCAATGCATGGCACGCGCGGTGCACGTCGATCCACTCCTGCGTGGTGCACTTCAGTCGGCTGATGCGCGTGCGGACGTCGTCGTCCAGAATTTCGGCGCCACCGCCCGGCAGCGAATCCAGACCGGCGTCGCGCAGCCGCCGGAGCGTGTCATGGAGAGAAAGGCCGCTCACTTCCGCGATGCAGCAAATCTCCGGCGCGGAGAAGCAATGCGTCCATATGTTGAAGCGTTGCTTGATGCCGCGCAGAAGGTCCTCGTACCATTCGATCTTCAGGTCGGGATTGAGGCCACCCTGCATCAGGATGCCGGTGCCGCCCAGCGCCAGAGTCTCCCGGATCTTCTGAAAGATGGTCTCCTGCGGCAGCACGTAGCCTTCTTCGTGGCCCATGGGCCGGTAGAAGGCGCAGAAGCTACAGAACTCGGTGCAAAAATTCGTGTAGTTGATGTTGCGGTCGATGATGTAGCTGACCACGTTGTCCGGATGCAGCTTGCGGCGCACGGCGTCGGCGGCCATGCCGATGCCGATCAGGTCGTCGCTGCGAAACAGGTCGATGGCTTCCTTGCGGGTCATCATATGGAAATGCCTCCCTGCACCATTACGCGTTCCAGCGCGGCGGCGCGTTGCCAGTACAGCTCCAGACCCGCGTAGTGGCGGTCCGAGAATTCAAAAACAATATGCCTGGTCAGGTATTCGCGCACCAGCGCTTCTGGAAATCCGCGGCGCGGCGATTCGGCGCTTATGATCTCATCGATATGGGAAAGGCCGAACCGGCAGGATGCCAGAAACGCCTCGCCGTGGGGCGCGCGAATGTTTTCCTTGCGGCCGGCCCAGACGGCGAAGACCATGGGCAGGCCGGTCATGCTGGTCCATTCTTCCCCCAGGTCCAGCGTTTCAAACGGCACACTGGTGGGGTCGACGCGCAGCGCCGCGTCACCGATCAGCAGCGCCGCATCCGCCGCGCCGAGCATCGCGGCTAGATCGGGCGTATGAGACACACACTTCGGCTCGGAGCCGTACAACTCCGCGAGCAAGATGCGCGCAAGCATTACCGAGGTGCGCGAGCCGGAATCCGTGGCCAGCGTGCGAATCTTACCGAAGGGAACCTTCGAGACCAGAAGAATGCTGCGCACCGGGCCATCCGAGGCAATTCCGGTTCCGCGGAAGTAGTCGAGATCCTGCCGCACCACTTCAATGGCCGGCACGATGCCGATCCGCGCTTCTCCCGATGCGAGCTGGCCGGCGCATTCGGAAGGCACCGCGAAACGCAGGTCAAACGTGTCTTGCTGAGCCGGATCGTGGAGGAACCCCCAAACCAGGGGGACAGTGTTGAGATAGCTCACCGCGCACACGCGCGGGCGGTTCGCTGGAATAACCGTGGGCGTCAATGGACCAGTTTATCAGTAGTGGCCCGCTGCCGTGCCGCTCGTGGCGAAGCCACGGAGCAGCAATGCGGCGACCTATATGTTACTGATCGCCGTTTTGATGTGTTGGTCCAGATCCGACCGGGTATTCGGCACTTCTCCGGTTAGGGCGTCATGCGTCAAACTGACGTGACGCCGACTTCACGGGACTGATCTCACACAACGGGGCCGCCCGACTGCACCGCGTTGACTCTACCCGGCACCGTCAGCGCGACATCTGGCCGTAAAAGTGTTGCGCCGACGGTCACGGGGCCTTTGCGGATGTGAACAAGGATCGTCGCCTACTCCACTAAGGTGTCCGACAGAGTGGTGAAAAACCAAATTCGTTAGTTGAGGAACCAACGTACGCTGGAGATTTCCGCACTACGGTTACTAGCTTTGTCGACCCGGCCGAAGAGCGTAACATACTTAGCTTCTTTCAGGGTGCAGCCATCGAGGACGTCTCTAGCCGTGAGCAGCGCGCCGGTGGAGGATTCGCGGAGCTGGATGTCGCAGGTACGGGTATCTTCTTGCGAGAGGATTTTTTCGAACCTGCCGCTCCAGCCGGGTGCCGGAATCCAATGGCCGACGACTTCATTGTTCAGGAAGGAGGCGAGTTGCAGAGGTTCGAGCTTTTCGAGACGTTGGAACAGAGCCGAGGCTGTCGATTCGGGAAGGGGGGCGGCAACCGACGGGAGCGGCCAATCGGTCGGATACAAATCGAAACGGAGGAAGAGCCAGCCGGTTGGGGTATCGGCATAAGTTAGGATCTCGCGGAAGCGGGATCGCTGATCGAACTCGGCTTCGAAGGTGTAATAGCAGTAGCCGGCGACCGTCTGGGTGCGACTAAGGCGACGGTAGAGCGGTGGTGCGGAGAACTGCGACATCTGCTTCTTCACTCCGGTGAGGAAGGCCGCAAACGGGATCTGGCTGCGGAGTTCAGGAGAAAGGGAATCGTAGAGCTCCTGGTATTTGCCGGAGTAAAGCTGGCTCAGAACGGTTTCGGCGGCGGCAGTCGAGGGGAGTTCACTGCGCGCAACTCGGGGCGCCAGCAGCGGGAGTAGATACCCGGCGGTTCCCAGGAACATGGCGACCAGGGCAAGAACAAAGAGGCGGTCCACGATCTGCCTGAGCAAGGCTCCACCAGTAGCCCTCGCGAGCTCAGGGAAGATATTCTTCGCAAGCAGTTGGCGGAAAATAAAAAACAGGACGGCGAGCGTGAGTCCGGAGAGCGCCAACGGCGTCGACACTTTAGCGGCAATTTCGAAGACAGACGTAATCATTTGCACTACTAAGGACGTAAAATCTATCGAAGGCTCACTGGACGCATTGGTTTAGTAAGTTGACGCGTTGCGGTCCCGGGTATGTGGTTGGATCGCCCGGAACGGTCGCCAGAAAGGCCAATACCTGCTGCCAATCAGATGTAGAAATGAGGCCTCCCTTTTTCAGTTCCTGCCCGGCGAAGCAGTCGGCAGCAAGCTCGTCTGGAGGACCAATGAACGTCTGGTAGTACAAGGCTCCGATCACCTGGCCGAGGGCGTGATGGCCGCATTCGTGCGCATAGAGAAAGCGCTTTACCGGAACAGATAATGAAGCGACGATACTGTTTCGGAGGTAAATGACGGGCTTGTTCGCTTCGACGGTGGAGAATCCGCTCTTTGGGATACCCTCGTTCGGCTTATATGAGACCGCTGTACCGATCAAGTCGCGGCATGCCGGTGTGTTGCCGCTCATGCTGAAGATGCCCACCGAGCCCCCGGCCCGCACCGCAACTCCGCGGCTGATGATCCCGTCTTGGCAGGGTTGCCCGACGGGGATGGGGGCGGCCCCGGGAAAGGCTTGGACTTGCCCTTTAGCCGGGCCGGTAAGGAACAAGCAGGTCTGCGTCAGCTGTTGAGCGTAGGCCGACGTCGAAATAATCAGGATTGGTAAGAACGCGCAAATTCGCATGATTTTCTCCTCCTCGCTTGCACAACGTGCCAAAAATGTCCCTTTGTTGCACGCTTTGCGCAAGTATATCATTTATCCGGTCCAAAAACGCTTGCGGCGCGGAGAGCCATATCACGTGGCCGTAAGAGTGGTCGTCGTTGTCCCCCAGGTCAGATTTTGGGAGTTTGCCATCCAGGGAAAGGTCCCGTGAAACGCCGTTCACGGCAGCCGCCGACCACTTGGGCGAAAGGTCGGCAAACCAGAGAAATGGCCTGCGTGGACCTTGGAACTCGGCCAACACGCCAGAGTTGACCTATCGGGCAACTCCAGCGCGCAAGTATTCACTCAGACGTTACTGATCGCCGTTTGAATGTGTTGGTCCAGATCCGCGATGGCTTCGGCCACCTCGCGGCTGATGGTCTCCAATTGTCTGAGCATCCGGATCCGGGCACGCCTGTTTTCGATTTCCGAGGAGCTTAGAATGTAGCCCAGCAGCCCGCAGGCGTCCGCGAGGCTCACCAGCATGATGTCGCGCGCGTCGGGAATGGTGTCGCTCAAGATCGCTTCGGCCAGGCGCAGCTTCACGTGCATCTGCTGCTTGTTGTCCACCACCGGGAAGCGCTCCACATCGATCACCCACAGCCGCTTGGATTTTTCATGCCGGAGCACACCGCGCTCGATGAGCGAGCGCAGCGCTTCTTCCTCCAGATAGTCCCGGTAACCGAAAGCCTCCTCAATCCAGCCGCGAACCGTGTTGACTTCCGGCCGCTTGGCGATCTCGCTCAAAAAATGATCCATGGCCGCATGGCCGGTTGGCGCCGAGTCCACCATTTCGATCGACCACGTACCGGTGTCGATCTTCTTGGCCAGCGCCAGATCGAAGAACAGAGCGCCGCCCAGGGCATACGCCGTGCCGAACCGCGTGGCCGACCTGAGTTTTCCGGTGTGTTCATCGACGGCCAACAGCACCACTTCTTCGAGCATGGTCAGCATGGCAGCTCCTCCTGCATCCGGAAGATGTTTTGCATGCCGCTCATCTCCATGACCTTCTTGACCGGCGGGCTGGAAGCGCATACCGCGAAGGTCGTGTTATTGAGCTGGGCCGCTCGCGCTCCCTGCAACACCGCGCGCAGTCCCGCGCTCGAGATGTAATCGAGCAGCGAAAAATCCACGGCAACTTTAGCATTGGCTTCCGCAGCGGCCACCAGCGCCGATTCCAGATTGTCGGCCGTCAATGCGTCCGCGCGCCCGCGCGCCGCCACCACGCACCAGTCTTCTTTCGCCGAGGTTGTGATTTCAAGCATCGTTTCTCCGTCCTACGATTATGCCGCACCGCGCGGTACTGTGCTCGGCAACTGGCCGGTTGCTTCCCGAAACTTGCAGCCGGACTGAGGTGTAGAATGATGGAACAGATGCCAACCAAATGGAACATGGAGGGCGCGCTGCTGGGAGCATGCAGTTGCGATTGGGGGTGCCCCTGCAGTTTCAACGCGCCGCCGACCAGGGGTTTTTGCGAAGGCTGCTACGTGTGGCATGTCGAAAAGGGGAGTTATGGCGATGTGCCGCTCCAGGGCCTTTCCCTCGCGTGGGCCGGACAATCGCCCGGCCCGATGCATCTGGGCAACGTCTCATCGATCATCTTCATCGACGAAAAGGCCGATGCGGCGCAACGCGCGGCGCTCGAAACGATTTGCCGGGGCAAGTCGGGTGGTCCATGGACGATCCTCGCGGCGGTTACCGCGCGCTTTTTTGGTCCCAAGTACTCGCCGTTTGAATTGCACTTGGACGGGTTGAACAGCACTGCACGCGTCTCAGGCCTCATCGAGATGGAACTCGGGCCCATTCTCAATCCGGTCACGGGCCAGGCGGAAGAACTCTATCTGGACAAGCCCACCGGATTCACTTCGCTCCGCGCCGCACTGGGCGCAGGGCGGGTATTTCGCGTGACTTCAGACCTGGTCTACGATCACAGCGGGAAGTACGGGGAGTTTTCCAAGTTCTCCTACTCCGGGGAACCCTCCAATTAGCACAGCGATGCACGAACGGATCAGCCATCGGGAACGATGGGCCCGCGGCATTGCGTCGGCGGCCTTCGCCGCGGCCACTCTCGTGACCCTGCGAATGGCTTTCACCATGGACGGCAACATGCCCATGCCGGGCGGCTGGTCCATGACGATGATGTGGATGGTGATGCCTGGGCAAAACATCGGGAGCGCCGCGCTGTCCTTCCTTGTCATGTGGCAAGCCATGATGATCGCCATGATGCTGCCCTCCACGTGGCCGGTGATCGAGCTCTATCAGCGCGTCGCCGTCAATACTGGTGCGCCTTCCCCTTCACTGGCGGCGTTGACGCTGGCGGCCGGATATTTCACGATCTGGTTCGGATTTGGATTGTTGTGCTTCGCGGCGGGGTTGACGATCTCGCGCTGGGCGATGATGTCAGTGCAAGTAAGTGCGTGGATGCCGGCTGCCGCGGGAGCGGGACTGATCCTCGCCGGAGTCTACCAGTTGACACCTTTTAAACAAGCATGTTTGCGGCACTGCCGTTCGCCCCTGTTCGTCCTGGGCGAGGATTGGAAGCCAGGACTGATGGCCGCCTTTGAAAAAGGCCTGCATCACGGAACCTATTGCATGGGCTGTTGCTGGGGTCTGATGTTGATCCAATTGATTCTGGGCGTAATGAACCTGGGCGTGATGACTGCCGTGGCAGCCGCCATCGCGTTTGAGAAACTATGGAAGCACGGACCGCTGGCCTCTCGCATGACCGGTGTGGGCGCCTGCGCGGCCGGAGTATATTTCCTGGCAGAGGCGGTGAGATCGTGACGGAGGAGCGAATGGAGCAGCGCGCGGAGAGCACATCCCCGGCAGGCGGGTCCACGCGAGGAACCCTGGAAGTGTTCGCTTACCTGCAACTGCTGGATGTTCTCTCCACGTGGATCGGCTTTAGCCTGGGTAACGGCGAGGCCAGTCCATTCATCCGCCTGATGATCGCGTGGGGACCCGCGGCGGCTTTGTTGGCTTCGAAAGCAATCGCCTTCGGTTTGGTGGTGCTGTGTTTGATTCTGAAGAAGGGACACCTGGTCCGCTTGATCAACTATTGGTTCGCGGCATTAGTAGTGTGGAACTTATACACGGCCATACGGGTGGTATCGTCATGATCCCGCTGCTCGCTGGGATCCTGGTGATGGCTTGGGCACAGCCGGAACCGGCGCTCAACCCCGCGCAGGTGGTGCGCATCGTGGTGGACGCGCTACGCTCCAACAATGCGCCCTTGCCCAACGCCGGGATTTTCACGACGTACCGGTTTTCTTCGCCCGCCAACCGCGCTATCACGGGTCCCTACGGAAACTTCCTGCGGATCGTAAAACATCCCGACTTCGCTCCGCTGCTTCGCGAAAGTAATCAGAGCGTGGGCTCGATACACAGCGATGGCAATCGCGCGCGCCAGGTAGTCCAGACGCGCGGAAGCAACGGGCAGAGCGTGGACTATGAATTCGTGCTCACCCGGCAGGCCAGCGGCCCTTGCACGAACTGCTGGATGGTGGACGGAGTCAGCCGGCTTGATGCCGGGCGGTGAAGACTCTACGAGCCGGAACCGGGAGGGCTGTAGCGCCCATGGTTGCCCAACGCCTTGTCCGTCTCGCCTGCCGTCATCAACGGCGTGATGCGACCACGAACCGCCCCGCTGGCGCCCACCGTGATGGACAAGGCCGCCGCCGCGGCGTTATCCGGCATATCGGCGATGGCAACGACATCGTCGCTGCCAAAGGCGAAGTAGAAGCATTCCAACTTGCCACCTAAAGATTCCGCCAGCGCCCCGGCGGCGTCCCGGCGTTTCGTCGCGCCATCCTTGGCCAAACCCTTGAGTCCCTCGGCAGTGTAATTGGCTTGAAAAAGATACTTGGGCATCGCTTTCGAACCTCCTGTAAATGAGAATGAGTGTACCATCGTCGTGGAAAACGTTCCAGCGCGCTTTTTAGAATGTTAACGGCTGTTTGAAAAAGATGTGCTGTCCGTCGATGCCGACAAGCGAGACTCCTGCTGAGCCTTCAACTACCCCGCATCCTGCGCCGCAGCCGTGAGGTTGTGAACAGTCTTAGGATCCTCCTCGGCGCAAGTGTGCCACCTCCAGCAGTTTCGCCTGCGCCCTCTGCCCTGGAAGTTACGATCGGCCTGCGGAACCTAGGGAGTTGCAAACCGGCCATCCTTTGCAGCTATGGTTGTGGTCTTCCCGGGGAACGCTGGGAGATGACCGCCCTCCAGTTGAACCCTAGAACGCCGGTGTGCTGAACGTCACGCGGCGTCGCGAACTTCGATTTCCAGGCGTTGACCGAGCGCGAGGAATGCAGCCTCAATGCGATCGAGCCTCGAGTGGCGCCGTAACGAGAGCAGCCGTTCGATATGCGTCTTCGGTATGCCGATGCGGCGGGCAAATTCGGCTTTCTTGAGGCCTGAGTTCACAAATGCCGCGTACAGCTTGACCTTGGCGGTTTGCAGCGCCGGCAGCGGAACGGGACGAAACTTAGCGCCGCGCCGACGCGACGGAGTAGGTAGTGGTTTTCCTTCCCGGATGTAGTCACCGAGCGTAAGCATCAGAAGGTCCTGAGCCATCTCCATCGCTTCCCGATCGGTTTCGCCTTGCGTAGCGCCATAGTCGAAATCCGGAAAGGTCACTACGTAGCCGCCCGCTTCCACGTCAGGTTCAAACAATGCCATGTATTGTTCCATTGCCGTCCTCACAACTTCAAGTTCAAATCTTTAAGGATGCTCTGCACGGTCCCCGTTTTGATTTCCTTAGCCGGGTGGCGTGGCATACGCGAAACCTTCGAGCCGAGAACGATGCGCGTATGACGGGATTCTTCTACGAATGTGCAGCCCTGTTTCCTCAGCCACCGTCTCAGTTCGCTCGCCTTAACGCTCAATAGTAACCACATGTGGTTACTACGTCAAGGGTTGATATGCCTGATATGCCTGATCGGTTCAGAATGCCAGGCCCACCATGGCGGCTTTGGACTCCCTGCCACCGGGACGATGCATCGGTCGCCATATTTCCTCGCGGGCCGGGCCGCTGCCGTCGGACTACTTCCGGCCGTAGTCGGCGGGAATCTCACCCCACTGGTCCGTCTCCCACTTACGCAGCGGGTTCGCCGGCGGGTTTGCGCGAAGCCAGGCTACCGCGCGGTTCACCAGTTCAAAAATGCGCACGTTCTTTTCGGTCGGCTTGAGCTTCGTTCGGCACTGGCGGGCCCGGACCCAGCTCAGAGCCGTCAGCGAATCCGTGTAAATAACCACGTCGTGCCTGCCTTGGCGCGCCAGCAAAGCAAGAGCGTGAACCAGAGCGAGAAATTCACCCACGTTGTTGGTGCCGTCTTCAAACGGGCCGTTCTGAAAGAGGGTCTCTCCGGTTGCGATGTTTACACCGCGGTATTCCATCGGCCCCGGAACTCCGCTGCAAGCCGCGTCGACGGCCACAGCGTCCTGGTCCACGCCAAGGGCGGTCAACGCGTCCACGCTCCGCCGGGTTGGGAGCGCACCCTTTCCAACATGATCGGCGTAGTCCCCGCGAAACGCAGCTTCGGCTTCTTCGCGGGAAGCGAAGCTCTTGAATTTAGCGCGCGGGAAGCCGGCCACTTGGCGTGACGCCTCCGCCCAGTCCGCATAGACGCCGGCGTTGTGGCCCCTCCACACAACGTAGAACTTGGGACGTGGTTTCGCCACAATTCCAATCTAGCGCAATCTAGCGCAATCTAGCGCAATCTCCTTGCACTTCCCCCGCCGGCACGCTAGGATGAAATCTCCCGAGGTTTCCGCCGGTTCATCCGGTGGATGAAAAGGGAAGCGGGTGTGAATCCCGCACGGTCGCGCCACTGTATTCAGCGAGCGGACCGGCACTCGAAGGCCACTGTTCCCGGGTGGGAATGGGAAGGCCGCCGGTTTGCGATGACCTGTCAGTCAGGAGACCTGCCTCGGTGCGTTGTGGAGGCGCGTTACCTTATGATGTCGCAGGCGAAGACTGCCCGTTCTCTCTTTTTTTCACTGCTTGCTGTGTTGTCCCAGGCCGCCTTTGGCCAATCCGGAAACACGTTGAGCGGAACCGTTCACGATCCTCAATCCCGTCCGGTGCCGGGCGCC
>CAMAUG010000021.1 GCA_945861255.1 Candidatus Sulfopaludibacter sp. SbA3 | reverse complement strand
GCTGATCGTGGACCCCGTGTGTTCCATAGTCTTTGAGGCGGAGCCTGAAGAGGAAGGCATTATGCGGCGTCCACCGCGGCGCAGGGACGACCGTTTGGTGAACCGGGCACTGGTGGGCCGCAGCTTGCTGGAAGGCGCTGGAATGCTGCTGATCCTCCTGGCGATCTTCGGGGTGGCGTTCGGACGTGGACAGGGCGAGACGGATGCGCGGGCACTCACGTTCACGGCGCTGGTAGGAGCGAATCTGGCGCTGGTGGTTTCGAACCGCTCGTCGTCAGTGGCCGGGGCGCTGCACTCCCGGAAGAACCCGGCCATGCGTTGGGTAAGTGGGGCCGCCATAGTGATGCTGGTGGCTGTACTGTACGTGCCGTTTCTCAGAGACCTATTTCATTTCAGCACGCTGCATGCGAACGACTTGGGGTTGTGTGCCGCGGCGATTGCGCTCAGCTTCACATGGTTTGAGGGACTGAAGTGGTGGTATGGACGGCGGGCTTGATGGCGTACAATCGAATCATGAAGGGTAACCCTAAAGTTATTGCGGTACTGAACGAAGCGCTCAAAGAGGAATTGGCCGCCATCAACCAGTATTTCCTGCACGCCGAAATGTGCGAAAACTGGCGATACGAAAAGCTCGCCAAATTTATTCGCAAGCAGTCCATTGATGAAATGAAGCATGCCGAGGCGGTACTGGAACGCATCTTGTTTCTGGACGGTACTCCGGTCATGAACGATCCCATGACGCTCAACATCGGCCAGACGGTGAAGGAGCAGCTTCAGAACGATATGAAGCTGGAAGCCTCCGCCGTTGTGATGTATAACAAGGCCGTTGAGACCTGCCGCGCGGCCGGCGACAACGCGTCGCGCGAGCTGATGGAAAGGTTTCTGAAGGACGAGGAAGAGCATCTGGATTGGTTGGAAGCGCAACTGCACCAGATCAAGGAAGTCGGGTACGAACGCTACTTGACCGAGCAGATTCGCGAAGAATAATTCGCCGGCGCCAAAGGCCGGACAATCCCTCCCGGTGGCGGCTCGGAAGCCAGGCTACGGCTGCTGGGCGGAGTTCTTCCATTTTGCCGCCGCGGGCCGGAAACGCGCGGCCGCACCCCGCGATATAATTGAATTCCGTGGATATCTACGACGAAATCGTACGGCTCCGGAAGGCCGGGCAGAAATGCGCCGTGGCCACCATTGTGCAGGTCAATGGCTCCATTCCAAGCTATGAGAGCGCGAAGCTCCTGGTGCGGGAAGATGGATCCATGATAGGCACGGTGGGCGGCGGCTGCGTGGAAGGCGAAGTGTGGACGGCTGCCCGGGAAGTGATTGAGACTGAAAAGCCAAGGCACCTGAACTTCAGCTTGGGGCAAGACGCGGCTTACGATAACGGCCTGATCTGCGGCGGGCAGTTGAACATTTTCGTGGAGCCGGTGATCCCGCAGCCGCGCGCGTTTATTTTTGGCGGAGGGCACGTTTCGAAAAGCTTGTCGAAGGTGGCGAACCTGGCGGGATTCGCCACGACCATCGTCGACGACCGCGAAGCCTTCGCCAACAAAGAACGCTTCCCGGAAGCCGAGGCTGTTTTCGCGGACGAATACGAACAGGTTTTCCCGCAACTTAGCATTACATCCTCCAGCTACGTGATCATCGTCACGCGCGGCCACCGCGACGACATGCGGGTGCTGCAATGGGCCGTCACCACGCCGGCGCGCTATATCGCGATGATCGGCAGCAAGCGCAAGACCATCTCCGTGGTGAAGCAGCTGGAAAAGGAAGGCATGCCGAGGGAAGCCTTCGAGAAGATTTTCGCGCCCATGGGGTTGGAGATCGGCGCGGAATCACCCGAGGAAATCGCGGTTTCCGTCGTAGCGGAAATGATCTCCATTCGCCGCGCGCCGGATTCCGATTGGCGGGCGCTTTCGAAGTCCGTCTTCGCGCATCAGAGTCTAAAGGCACTTCTGAAGTGATTGCAGGCGTGATTTTGGCCGCCGGAGCATCCAGCCGCATGGGTAGCCCCAAGGCG
The DNA here is from genome assembly GCA_945861255.1 of Candidatus Sulfopaludibacter sp. SbA3. Taxonomy (GTDB): domain Bacteria; phylum Acidobacteriota; class Terriglobia; order Bryobacterales; family Bryobacteraceae; genus Palsa-187. Next base: position 20,077 of record CAMAUG010000021.1, on the reverse strand, counting down.
CTTCTCGAGTACCGCGGCGAAACCTTCATCGGACGTCTGGTGCGTATCTTCTCCCAGGTGTGCGATCCGGTAATCGTCGTGCTCGGCTTTCATGCGGGCGAGATCGGCCCGCGGATTTCCGGCGCTCGATCCCGGGTCCAGGTCGTGATCAATCCCGAGCCGGAGCGCGGGCAATTAAGCTCCCTCCAGAGCGGGTTGGCCGCGCTCCCGGCAGACGCGGAGGCGTTCCTGTTTCTTCCAGTGGATTGCCCCACGGTCCAGGCGTCAACGGTGACAGAAGTCATCGAACAGTTCCATCGGCGCGAGCCAGGCACGCAGTTCGTGGTTCCCCGGTATCAAGGCAAGCACGGGCATCCGGTGTGCGGAGTGCGCTCGCTCGCGGGGGAATTCTTGGCCTTACCGGCGTCGGCACAGGCTCGCGACGTGGTGCACGCACACGTGCCCGGCACTATGTACGTGGACGTGGACGACCCCGGCATACTCCGCGACGTGGACGATCCCGAAGCGTACCGGCAAATGCTGGAAGCTTCCCGGGGATGAAACGAATCGTCATCATTGCCGTCCTATGCCTGGTGGCCGCTGGCGCCGCCGCGCCATTCCTCCCGATGGAGTTTCTCAAACCTGGAATCGCGCGCGCCTTGGAGCGCGGACTGGGCCGGCCGGTGGAAATCGGCGCCGTCTACTTGTCTTTGTACTCCGGTCCTGGATTCTCTCTGGAGAGCGTCACGATCCACGAAGATCCACGGGCTGGCATCGAGCCATTCGCGTACGCGGGCGCCGTGGATGCCCGCGTTGATTTTCTGGGACTCTTGCAAGGCCGGCGCGGCTTCAGCAACCTGCGCTTTACCGACGCCACTATTAACATAGTCAAGCCTGATCGCGCGGCCTGGAATTTTCAGATGTTGATGGACGCCGGCGGGCCCGCCGCAGCAATGCCTTCCATCCAGATGCGCGCCGGCCGGGTGAACCTGAAGCTTGGACAGACGAAATCAGTTCTCTATCTCGACGATGCGGATCTCGATGTGCAATCGGCCGGCGCCGGGAAATCCGTGGAGGTGCGTTTGTCCGGCATTCCCTTGCGGACGGACCGTCCACGGCAGAACTCCGGGCACTTCTTCCTTCGCGGGACCGCTACCGCTGCACCGGCGGGCAAGGTGTTGACTCTGGATGTGGATCTGGAGCCTACTTCGTTGGAATCCCTGGCAAGGCTTGCCGGCATCGACGCCGTTCCGTTGCAGGGCGCCGTATCCGGACGAGCCCGCTTATCTGGTCCTGCATCCGCGCTCACCGTTGACGGCGCCGTACGCGTGGACGATAGCCGCCGCGCCCAGCTCTTCGACGTGCCGTTTCGCGGATCAATGGACCTGACGTCGCAGCGTATGGAGTTGGCCACCGCCGGCCAGCCGGCGTGGAGCGTGCGGTTGGCGAGCCAGGAAATGGTCCCATCGCCGCGCTGGGAAGCGTCGCTGGATCTGATGGATGCTCCGCTTGGGCCCTTCGTCGCGGGCCTCCGCCGCTTCGCTGTTCCCATAGCGGAAAAGATCGCCGCTGAGGGCGTGGTGCGCGGCACGGTTTCTTTTCGTTCCCACGAAGGATTTTCCGGCGAAGCAGAAGTACGGGAGGCCGCGTTGTCATTGCCTGAGATTGACACGATTCAGGCAGCTACAGTTGCGTTGAAGTTCAATGGCTCTTCGTTGATATTGCGACCCACCGCGTTGACGTCTAAGATCACGGGCCAAACCACGCAGATTGAAGGATCGTACTCGACCGGGATACCCGCGCCATTGGAATTGAAGATCGCCACAAAAAGCTTGCCGCTGATGGATGCCGCGTTACTCGGATTTGCCAGCGCGCCTCTGCTTGACCGGGCATCGCGAGGGACCATACAGGGAACGCTCCGTTATCAAAACAATGCATGGTCGGGGGAGTACGAGGTACATGACGCCGAGGTCGCGATCGAAGGCTTGGCCGAGCCGGTGCGCATCCAATCCGCGACGGTCAGCGCGAACCCAGAACGCGTCGCTGTTTCACGGATGCAGGCCGCAGTAGGCGCGGCGGCCGTCACGGGCGACTATCGCTGGGACGCGGACCCTCGGACCGCTCACCGTTTTCGCATCCGCGTCCAGCAGGCCGACGCGGCGGCAATCGAACGCCTGTTCCTGCCGGTGCTGGCGCGAGAGAGGGGCTTTCTCGCCCGGACACTTCGTCTGAGCGGGAAAGCGGTTCCCGAGTGGTTTGCCGCGCGGAAACTGGAGGGCGTCATCTCCGTAAACGTGCTGGAAGCCGCGGGTTATCGGATCCGCGTGGATACGGCTCGCGTTGCCTGGAAGGGAACGTCGATCTCACTTGCGGGCATCGACGCCATCGGGCAAGGTGGAGCTATCAGCGGTGACCTGGCAGTCGATCTTTCCGGCAGCGTACCCAAATACAACTTTGAGGGGAAACTGAACGCCGTTCGATACAAGGGCGGCGACGTCGGTTTTCAAGGCACCCTGGAAACCACCGGAGTTGGTGCGGCATTGCTTTCCAATTTACGCGCGGAAGGGAGGCTGCAAGGCCATGGAATTGGATTTGCAGAAGATGCTCTGTTTCGTACGGTTGCCGGACGGTTTACTTTGACCATGCCAAACGGTGCGCCTTCCTGGAAGTTGAGCGAGCTGGAAGTGACGCACGGCGCGGACTTGTACTCCGGGGAAGGCGCGACGCAGCCCGATGGAAAACTGGCTCTCGATCTGATGAACAAGGGAAGGCGAGTGCGCTTTGTGGATGCGGCCGCGCCGTGAGGGTCCCGAACAAGTCGCTACGGCCGCGCGGGACCTACTCGATAAATCGTCCCGATGCCGGCTTGAAACACCGGCGTCAATTCTCGATTCTCGCGGACTAACCGCTGCACGGCGGTGCGGTCTTCATCGCCGGTTTCCCGCGACAGGTCTTCCGAAGTGAAGTAGATGTACTCCAAACCGTGACTCCGGCTATATGCGGCAACGTCGCGATAGCTGCCGCGAATCGAGTCGTGGTCCTCGGTGTACCACCACAATGGATCCAGCGGAAGGTAGTGGCCGCGCCGGCCGGTATAGAGGTACAAGAGCGGGTCATCGTAGGAGAGCACTTTCGCTGAAGTGGGGAGGTTATTCGAGATCCATTGATAAGCGGCGCGTTGATCGCGTAGCTTCTCCACTCTAGCCGCAGACGCTTGCCGGGGATAGAAAAAGGTCATGTAGACCTGAAGCGCCAGACCCATGCCTAACAAGAAAACCACGGCCGCCAGAAATCCTGAAGCCACCACGCGCTCACCCATGTCTTTCTTGCGGAACGCTCCCAGTAACATCTTGCCCAGGTGCTCGATCTCCGTCGCAAGGCCCGCCAGCAACAGCGGATAGAGCGGCACCACAAAACGCTCCGTGGGGGGGAAATTCCAGATCAGTAAAATGGCGGAGGTGATCAACGCGAAGGACGCGTACTGGCCGGCACCGCCGCGGCGAACCAATCGCACCGTTCCAACGATCATGGCGACACCCACCACTTGCGTGAGGGTCTTCATGAAAAACGCGTCGAACACGCGCGGCACGGCCATGGAACCCATGGAGTACAGCAACTGATCGATGTTCTTCCACAAAACCGAGGGCAGCACGTTCCAATCGAAGCGCAGCAAGTAACGCATGTAGTCGGTGTAGTAAAGCGTTGTCAAGTCCACCGACGTCTTGGTGTGCGTCCGGGTCCACCACATCCATCCGATCACGGCAGCCAGCAGCGGGGCGGAAAAGACAACGGCTTTTTGAAAGACTGCTTTCTTGCGGCCGGCCCACAGCATCGCCAGGGGAACCGACGCCAGCAATGCGATCCCGGCGGTTCTCGAAAGATACGCGCACGCGGCCAGCGCGCCGGCGAGCGCCGCCATTGCCACGCCCTCACCGGCGAGCGCCAGCATCACAGCGAGCACGCAACACGAAAAGAGAACGTCGGAGAACATCATGCCTCCAAACGCCAACAGATACGGGTTGATGCCTAGCAGAGCCGCCAGCAGCCACGCCCGGCCCTCCGTGATTCCGATTTTCCGGTAATACAACCAAGCCAGCAAGAGGTACCCGGCCAGCGGGAGCCATGCGAACAGCGTGCCCACGCGGAGGTTCGCCGGAAAGTTCGGATTGACCTGCCATATAAGAGACAAGTAGGCCGGATAAAGGGGCGGAAATTTGGTTTGCGGGGGCGCATCCGGGAAGCTCTCGATCCGGTAGCTGCCTTCCGCTACACTCTTGGCCGTCACGAACAATATTCCGTCGTCGTGCAGATAGGCGAACTGCGGCATATCCCTGCTTTGCCAGACGTACTGGATGGAGGGGATCAGGACAAGCAGGAAAACAATGCCATTGAGTACACGCCGGCTCATGCGGTCACAAGCATACCTTCGGCTACGCCGGGGCTAACCATTAGTTGGGTCGGCCCGCGATGCGTCCGCAATTCTGGATTCCAGGCTTCCGAGCCGCCATGCATATGCCTGCGGAGGCCGCCTCTTGAGCACCTGACGGGTGTGGTCGGCATGCCCACGCATGGCGGCTCGGTGGCATTGCGGAGGGATTACGGCCGACCGCCCCACCTCATGCGCGGCCCGCGCCCGCAGCGTAGCTACGGCCTCCTGTGCCATCCTGAACGTTTATGCCGAAAGTTCTGGTCACCGGCGGCGCCGGCTACGTAGGTTCGCACACTGCTCACGTGTTGCTTCGCAAGGGAACCGAGGTTGTTGTGGTGGACGACCTCTCCCGTGGATATCGCCACAACGTGGACGCCGCGCGTCTGCACGTGCGCCCGCTGGCCGATACGGATTTCCTCGTTTCACTAATGCAGCGCGAGCAGTTCGATGCCGTGCTGCATTTCGCCGCGTATGCATTGGTGGGCGAGTCCACTGAAAAACCGGAATTGTATTTCCGCAACAACGTGGCCGGAACCGTGTCGCTGCTGGATGCCATGTCCCGCGTCGGCTTGCGGCGCCTGGTGTTCTCATCCACGTGCGCCGTGTATGGCGAGCCGCTCGTGGTTCCTATCTCGGAGGACCTGCCGAAAGCTCCGCTCAGTCCTTATGGCGAATCGAAGGCCATCGTGGAGACAATGCTCTCCTGGATGGACCGCGGCCGGGGTATGCGTAGCGTGAGCCTTCGCTATTTCAACGCATGCGGCGCGGATCCGGAAGCCGGGCTGGGCGAAGAACACGACCCTGAGACCCACTTGATTCCCTTATTGCTGCGCGCAACCATGACCGGGCAACCGATCACGATTTTCGGTGACGACTATCCGACACCCGACGGCACCTGCGTGCGCGATTACATTCATGTGCTGGATCTGGCGGAAGCGCACATCGCGGCGCTGGACTGGTTGATGGCGGATAAGCCTTCCGGATTCTTCAACGTGGGAACCGGCAGTGGGTACTCCGTGCGCGAAGTGCTCGCAGCCGTTGAAAAGATAGTTGGAAAACCCGTGCCGTTTCGTATCGGCCCGCGCCGCGCCGGTGACTCGCCCGTGTTGGTGGCGAACCCGGCGAAAATTCAAGAGACGCTGGGTTGGAAGGCGCGCTACACGCGGATTGAGGACATTGTCTCCATGGCTTGGGAGTTTGAGCGCAAACACGGGAAGCGGCGGACAGCCATCTAGTTTTCCGGCTCGATCGCGTAGTAGCCTTTGCGGGCCTGTACCTTGTGGTCCTTATTAGTGGCACGCAGGTCGATCTTGTGATACGACCCGTCGCGTTTCGGATTCGGAGGCGAGTAGGTGATGGAATACTGCGAGCGCATCTCCTCCTGGATCTGCGCGAAAATCTGGTCCAGCGTGTTCTTGCCGCCAACCTGGAACAGCTGCCCGCCGGTCTCATTCGACATGCGCCGCAGCTCGCCTTCGCCGCCAGCCGGGGAGCCGAACGTACCGAAGCCGTAAGCCGCGCGATCCACATAGTAGATGCTATAGATAATACAATCGGCCTTCTGCGCGGCCTCAATCGCTTTGTCGCGTGAGATCTTGCTGCCGGTATCGACGCCATCGGTGATCACCACGATGGCCTTACGGCCCACTTCGCGTTTCAATTTCTCCTCGGCCGCCAGGTAGACGGCGTCGAACAGCACCGTGCCCGCCATGTTGCGTTGCGTCGGTACTGGACCGGACCCGATGCCCCCGATCGGCGTGCTCAACCGCAGGCTGTCCAGTCCGCGCTGCAGCGCGCGCGTGGAATTGGTGGCATCCTGTAGCAACTCCGCTTCGGTGCCGAATTGCATGAGAAACGCCACGTCTTTCGGGCGGAGAACTTTTTGGAAAAACTGGTAGGCCGCGCGCTTTTCGTCTTCAATGAGCCGTTCCTGGCTGCCGCTGGTGTCCACCAGCAGGCCGATGGTGAGTGGCAGATCCGTCTCGCGCGTGAAGTTGCGGATCTGCTGCTCCTTGCCGTCTTCGAAAATCTTGAAGTCCCTCTGCTCCAAGGTGCCGATCAGCGCGCCGCTTTTCGCGCGCACGGATGCCAGCACGTTGACCAAGCTGACTTCCACTTTGATCACCGTGTCTTGATCTTGCGCTACCACGGCAATCCCCGCCAAAAGAAGGGCTGCGGACTTTAGTGCCACATTCATATCTACAATGTTAGGATGCCCCGCTAAGCCGTGGGGTTTCATCGAAGCATATGCCAAAAGCCGCCCTACACCTGAAACAGGCCGACCCGGTCATGGCCGCCATCGTCGAGCGCGCCGGTGCATGTAAGATCGCCTATCGGGAACCGGTGTTTGAGACACTGGTGCGGTCCATCGTGTATCAGCAGTTGAACGGGCGAGCCGCCCTGGCAATTTTCACTCGCCTCGCAGCCGCTGTACAGGCGTCGCCGATGACGCCGGAAGCTGTGTTGAAATTGCGCCCTCAAAAAATGCGGACACTGGGACTCTCGCAGCGGAAGACGCTATATATCCGGGAACTAGCCCGCATGACGCGGAGCGGTGAAATCCAATTCGAGCAACTGCCGGATCTGCCGGACGCCGAAATCGTCGAACATCTCACGCGCGTGAAGGGCGTGGGCGTGTGGACCGTCCATATGTTCCTGATCTTCGCTCTGCGCCGTCCCGATGTACTGCCCGTGGGCGATTTGGGTGTCCGCATGGCGATGAAAAAAGCCTATGCATTGGAAGAATTGCCCAAGCCGGCCGAAATGGAAAAGCTAGCCGCTCCGTGGCGCCCCTACCGATCCGCGGCAAGCTGGTACTTGTGGCGGAGTCTGGAGAACCAGGGGGCGATGTAGTCACCCCGAATAACACGCCGTCTCATAAGCGTGTGCATGCTGAATCCCGTTCGCCCACAAGAACACGCGCTCAGCCTCGGCGTATGCGTCGCGAGAGATCAACGGGCCGCCCTCCCAACATCCGATGCGCTGTATATCAGCGATTGCCGCAGTGACCGCGAGTTCCGATAAATCGGCAAACAGCGGCGCGATCACCTCGGCCACTTCCGCGGCAGGCATTTCACACGCCCACCGCTTCGCCTTCGCAAAGGCATTCAGAAAGGGCTCCCGGAGTTCGCTCTCAACCCAAGTGCCTGGCGCAGCGGCGCTTGAAAACGCCAGAGCGGGCAGGCCTTCTCCCACCGATGCCACGATGTGACCGGAGCCCTCATGGGCCATCTGGTGAGGCACGCCCCCCTGCAGATGAAGGTAGTCGCCCTGACCGGCGCGGAACGCCGCTTCCATGGCGGAGGCTGAACCCAGATTTGCGATATGGATGCGCGCCCACTCGGCACCCTTGTTCTGGACCGCCCATTTGAGCATCACGAGCGGTTGATGCCCATGATCGGCGAGCAGCGTCTTCCCTTCCAGCGATCTCCACGTGAAGGCGCCGTGCGGCTCCCGCGCCACCAGATAGAAACCATCCCTCTGGTTGATTTGCGCGAAGTGCACCGGCGTATCAAGATTGCCTTTTTCGAATTGCGTCCAGGCCGCTGAGACCGCGCTTTGAATCACGTCCACTTCTCCCCGCTTCAACACGGCGCCCGTGCTCTCGCCCTCGGCAGGCAATCGCAGCGACGCATCCAGACCTTCCTGCCTTAGAAATCCGGCTGCGTGAAGAGCGAGAAACGGAGTGTAGAACGGAGAATGCCGCGTCGGCATCAGGCGCACAAGCATTAGTTTCTATCCTAGCGAGCCGTGCATGGGCCCGGGAAGGTTCCAGTCGGGGACCGGAAACTTCCCCATACTTATTGAACACCGAAGGCATACCGCGCGATGCGCGATGATAGAGGGTAGTGCCCTCCCCTCTCCACCTGCCCAGCGTTGTCATTGTCGGCCGGCCTAACGTCGGCAAATCCACGCTGTTCAACGCCATCACCGGCCAGCGCCGCTCCATCGTCGGCGATGAGCCCGGCATCACGCGCGACCGCATCTACGGAGAAGCCGATTTCTACGGCAAGAAATTCGAATTGATCGACACCGGCGGCATCATCCCCAACGACGAAGAAATGATCCCCACGCAGATCCTGAAGCAGGCCCGCGTGGCGCTGGACCAGGCGGACCACATCATATTTCTGATCGACGGCCGCGCCGAAATCACCGGCACCGACCGCGACCTGGCCAAGCTGTTGCGCAAGACCGGCAAGCCCGTCTCCGTCGCCGTCAACAAGATCGACAGCCCGCGCCGCGCGGATCTGCTGCATGAGTTCCACTCGCTGGGCTTCGAACACATGTTCCCCGTTTCGGCCGAACATCAATTGGGCATGGAGGAAATGCTTACGCACATCACGCGCGGCTTCCCCATGGCCGAACCGGTGGACGAAAACGCCCCGATCGCGGTTCCTCCCATCAAGATCGCCATCATCGGCCGCCCCAACGTCGGCAAATCCACCTTGCTCAACGTGCTCACCGGCAGCGAGCGCGCCATCGTCTCCCCGGTCGCGGGCACCACGCGCGACGCCGTGGATGAGACCGTGACCCAGGACGGCGTCGAATTCATGTTCGTCGACACCGCCGGCATCCGCCGCAAAGGCAAGACCAAACTCATGGCGGAGAAAATGAGCGTCGTCATGGCGCGCCGCCACCTGCGCATGTCACACGTCGCGCTGATCGTGCTGGATGCCACCGAAGGCGTCCTCGCCCTGGACGCCACCATCGCCGGCTACGCGCATGAAGAAGGCCGCGCCGTGATCCTGTGCGTCAATAAATGGGATTTGGCCACGGACAAGAACAAGCGCAAGTTCATGGAGCAGATTCGCGATAATTTGAAGTTCCTGGAATACGCACCCATAATGTTCGTCTCCGCGCATAAACGCGCGGGCACCGGCGCGCTGTTCCCGCTGATCAAGAGAGCCTACGAATCCGCATCGCGCCGCATCACCACCGGCGAGCTCAACCGCTTCGTGGAAACGCTGCAATGGGAGTACGACATGAAGATCCACTACATCACGCAGACCGGCTTCCGTCCCCCTACGTTCGTGGTTTTCACCGGCTCCGCCGGCAAGCTGCACTTCTCAGCCGAGCGCTACCTGGCCAACCGCCTGCGCGAGCGCTTCGGATTTGAAGCGACGCCCCTCGTGATCAAGACCAAGCGGCGCTAGGGTTCACAGCTGCAGCGCGGAAGCGCTACCGTGCTGCGCGCGTCAGCAAGCGGTCCACAACCGCCGGCAGCGTAATTCCTTGACGGGCGCCGGCGTCGCGCGCGCCTTGTCGCCGCCGCACACGTTGGCCATCCCGCGCATGTTGGCCGCCGGCGCGCGCGTTTGGCCGCGGCCGCCAGCGATCGCACTTCTCGCTCACCGCTGCCCCGAATGAAACCGCCGCACGATGGGCTGCGTCCCTCGGTTACAGTGGAATTAGTGAAGTCCGCGCTCTGCACGCTCGCCCTGGTCCTTCCCCTGCTTGCTCAACAAGCCGCTCAGCAGGTCCCGGAAAGCCCCATCATCACCACGGACACCTCGCTGGTGCTGGTGCCCGTCTCGGTGGTTGATCGCAAGGGCAATCTCATCGACGGCCTGAACCTGGAGGATTTCCAGCTCACCGATATGGGCGTCCGGCAAAAACTGCGCCTGGATACATCCGACACCGTGGTCGCGCCGGTCTCGATGGTGGTATTGGTGCAGGCCAGCGGTATTTCGCAGCCCGCCATCGCGCGTCTGAAGCAAGTCGGTTCCATGCTGAAGCCGGTGGTCGCCGGGCAACGCGGCCAGGTCGCCGTGATCGCCTTCGACGACGAGGTACGGGTGTTCCAGGACTTCACCACCGACAGCGACGCCGTCACCGAAGCCATCAACCGCATCACCGGCCGCACCATCAAAGGCTCCAAGATGCTGGACGCCGTGGCCCGGGCCGTCAAGCTGCTTTCGACGCGTCCCATCAGCGACCGCCGCTTGATCTTCTTGGTGAGCGAAGCCCGCGACCGCGGCAGCAAGCTCACCCTGCGCGAGGCCCGCGAAATGGCGGAACGGGCCGGAGCGGTGGTCTATTCGGCTACGTATTCGGTGCAAATACAGAATTGGACCTCGAAGCCAGGCGACGCTCCGCCCATGCCGGGCGAACCAAACTATGTCAACGCATTTTCAGAACTGGGCCGTTTGAGCCTGCGCAACGCGGCCACCAGCCTGGCGCGTGTCACCGGCGGCCGCCATCTTTCCTTCGTAACCGTGGAGTCCCTGGAAAAAGCTATCACGCGCATGGGCGAGGAAATTCACGGGCAGTACCTGCTCAGCTTCACCCCGCCTCAATCCAAGAACAAAGGCTTCCACCAGATAAGCGTGACGGTCCCTTCGAAAACCGGAGCCGTGGTCCGCGTCCGCGAGGGCTATTGGCCGGAACGCTGATCGTGCCATTCACGCGCTCCGCCCGGTCTCTTTGCAAAGGCCGCTCTATCACTTACCGTTTCGCAATGACCGCACGCGTTCCGCCGTGCCTTACCGTGTAGTCAAGAGTACCGGGTTCTGCGGCAGGAAGCCGGGCTTACGAGACATGGTGAGTACTCGAGTCACCGCCGTGGATTAGCGTCAACAACTCCCTCGGGGGTTGGAGCTGGCCGCCGAGCGTCACGCGCGTTACAGTGAACCCTCGCCGTTGCGGGCAAATAAACGGACCCGTACCGTTCCGGGTTAATAGATCAGGGGGGGCCTCTATGAATGAAAAATGCAGTCTATCGCGCCAGGCGCAGCAGGGCGCCAAACAGGATCAGCAGCCCGGCGAATTCGATCAGCACTCCGCGATCGCCTTCCGCCGGGTGATCCTTGCTCCAGAAGATGCGGTATGCGGCACCGAGCGCCAGGAATAGGAACAGTCCCTCGTCCACCGCCCACCACAGTACGGCCATCAACGCCAGCAGCGTCATTCGCTCGATGCGATTCAGCGCGCGGAATCCACGCCCGCCGTCCAGTTGCCACACCGGAATCAGGTTGAACAAATTGATGTAGGCGCCTGCGTGCGCCAGCGCCATCCATATTCCGCCGCCGCCGCCGAAATACGCTGGGATCATGCACGCCAGCGCCGCGCCGGCGCCCCATTTGGGTCCAGCCAGCCCGATGCGCGCGTCTTGCCCCACGTTCGCCGGGCTATCGTACAGGCTCACGAAGGCACCGAAACCCGGGATGAACATCGGCGCGCTCGCGCGTAAGCCGAAGTGCCGCAGCGCCCACACGTGGCCCATCTCATGAACGTAGATGCTGAGGATGAAGCCCGCCGCGAACTTCCATCCGTACAACGCCCAGTACAACCCCATGGACGCGAACATCGAAAGCAGCGTATTGAGCTTGGTGAAACCCAGCAGCAGGAACTTGCCCTTGGTCAGAGCCAGTAGAATTACCGTCTTGAATTTGGCGAGCAGCGCCACCACCACGCCTACGGGCCCCAGCCGCTTGGTCCAGGAACGCTTTGGCGGCGGCTGTTGCTGCGGCGGAAGACGCGGCGGCTCGGGCTGCGTATAATCGCGCCGCTCGGGCCCGAAAGTGGGAACCTGCGGGTTCGTGAGCAGAGCTCCTTTTAGTCGAACGTGTAGAGCGCGATGCCCGGCGGCGGCGCTTCGGCCACCGCAGTGGTGCCGTCTTCGCCCGCGACGGCCACCGGCTGCTCCATGAGCTGCCGGCAAAATATGCCGCCCTCGCCCATATACACTTCAAATTCGGCCGGGTGTACCAGCACGCCTTGAATGAGCGCTTCGCTCAAGGGGTCCTCAATGTACTTCTGAATCGCGCGCCGCAAAGGCCGCGCGCCATAGCTGCGGTCCACCAGGGTCTTGTCCAGAATGTACTTCGCCGCATCATCGTTCAGGCGGATGCGGATCTTCTTGGACGCCAGATTGGTGTTCAACTGAGCCGTCAGCAGATGGACGATCTTGATCAAATCCTCATCGCTGAGCGACGTGAAAAGAATGGTTTCATCCAGGCGGTTCAGGAATTCGGGATTGAAGGCCTTCTTGACCTCCGCCATCACCTGGTCTTCCACCTTGGCCGCCATGCCGCCGATGGCGCCGGAAAAGCCGATGGGGCTCTTCTTGTCCAGGAACCGCGCGCCCAGGTTCGAAGTCATGATGATGATGGTGTTCTTGAAGTCCACCGTGTTGCCCAGTCCGTCGGTCAACTGGCCGTCTTCAAACACCTGCAGCAGGATGTTGTACACATCCGGATGCGCCTTTTCGATTTCGTCCAGCAGGATCACCGAATATGGGGCGCGCTTGACGCGTTCCGTCAACTGGCCGCCCTCTTCGTAGCCCACGTAACCGGGAGGCGAACCGATCAGCTTCGACACCGAGTGCTTTTCCATGAACTCCGACATATCGAAGCGGATCAGCGATTTTTCGCTGCCGAACAGGAACTCCGCCAGCGCCCGCGCCACTTCGGTTTTGCCCACGCCGGTGGGTCCCAGGAACAGGAAGGAACCCGAGGGCCGCTTCGGGGATTTTAATCCCGCGCGCGAACGGCGGATGGCCCGCGCCAACGCTGAGATGGCCTTTTCCTGGCTGATGATGCGCTTGTGCAGCTCTTCTTCGATGCGCAGCAGTTTGCTGACTTCCTCTTCGCGGATGGCCGTCATCGGCACACCGGTCCAACGCGCCACCACGTCTTCAATATCGTCTTTGGTGACAATGCCGGTGGAAGTGTCGTCCAGATTGTACTTGTCGCGCAGCATGCGCAGGTTGTCGCGTTCCTTGCGCTCTTCGTCGGAATAGAAGCGAGCCTTCTCGAATTCGTGATTCGCGATGGCGTTCTCCATGCGGTGCACAATAAATTTGATGCGCTTCTGGATGTCGGAAACTTCGCCTGGCAGCGTGGTCTGCCGCAGCTTCACGCGTGCGCCCGCTTCGTCGATCAGATCGATGGCCTTGTCCGGAAGAAACCGGTCCGGAATGAAGCGCACGGAGGTGTGCACGGCGTTCTCCAGTGCATCGTCCGTATACGCCACCGCGTGGAATTTCTCGTAGCGCTCCTTGATGCCGAACAGAATGCGCGTGGCGTCGGCTTCGTTGGGCGGCGGCACCTTCACGGCCTGGAAGCGGCGCTCCAGCGAACGGTCCCGCTCGATGGACTTGCGGTATTCGGCCGGCGTGGTGGCGCCGATGCACTGAATCTCGCCGCGCGACAATGCCGGCTTCAGGATATTCGCCGCGTCCAGCGATCCTTCCGCCGATCCCGCGCCCACTAGCGTGTGCAGCTCGTCGATGAAGATGATGGCGTTCTGATTGTCCATCAGTTCTTTCATGATGGTCTTCAGTCGCTCTTCAAACTGCCCGCGATACTTGGTGCCCGCCACGATCAAGGACAGATCCAGCGCCATGATGCGCTTGTCGGCCAGGAACGAAGGCACGTCGCCGTCGGCCACTTTCTGCGCCAGTCCTTCGACAATGGCGGTCTTGCCGACGCCGGGTTCGCCGATCAGCACCGGGTTGTTCTTTGTGCGGCGGCACAGAATCTGGATCACGCGGTCCAGTTCCGCGTCGCGCCCGATCAGCGGGTCCAGTAAACCATCCATGGCGGCTTGCGTCAGGTCCCGGCTGAACTCGGCCAGCAGCGAGCTTTCCTTGGGGCGGTTGGCGGAGGCGCGCTCCGAACTGGAACGTTGAATCTCCTCGCGAATCTGGTTCAGCCGCAGACCGCGCTCATGCAGAATATCGGCCGCGAAGCATTTTTCCTCGCGCAACAGGCCCAACAACAGGTGTTCGGTTCCAATGTGCTTGTGATTCAGCCGCTCGGCTTCTTCGGCGCCATAGGCCAGCACGCGCTTGCATTCATGGCTCAACGGCAAATCGACGGACGTCGAAACCTTTTCACGCATGGTGGCGTGGGATTCGATCTGCTTGCGGATGGATTCCACCGACGCGCTGGAGCGTAGGAACCGGTTCGCCAGCTGCTTGTCTTCCCGCAACAGCCCCAGCAGCAGATGTTCCGTCTCAATGCATGGGCTGCCGAACTGGCTGGCCTCATAGCGCGCGAAGAAAATCACCCGGCGAGCTTTCTCGGTATATCGTTCAAACATGATGGCGACCCTCTGCTGATGAATCTTCTACCAACTCTCTACTAAGTAAAGACGCCGGGGGGAGCGTCGCGGTAACCAATTTTCCCTGTTCCAGCGCGACCACCCGCCCGGCCCGGCGCGCGAAACTCGTGTTATGGGTAACGTGGATGGAAGTTAACTGCCGCGAACGGTGCAGATCGTCAAGCAGGCCCATGATCATTTCGCCCGTCTTATGATCCAGATTCCCAGTGGGTTCGTCGGCCAGCAGCACGCTGGGATTGCCCACCAGCGCCCGCGCCAGAACCACTCTTTGTTGTTCTCCGCCTGAAAGTTCCCCGGCGCGGTGGGAGGCACGGCTGCGCAAGCCAACCTCTTCAAGTCTCGCCATTGATACCGGCTCGGCCTGTTCACGGCTCTGGCCTCGTATCAGGAGCGGCATCATCACGTTCTCGACTGCCGTGAATTCCGCGAGCAGGGAGTGAATTTGCCAGACAAAACCCAGTTCCCGGTTGCGGAAATCGGCGAGCTGATTAGCCGGGAGCTTACAAATGTCATTCTGCCCGAAGTATATCGCACCCTCCGTAGGCCTGTCCAGACCACCCAACAAGTGCAGCAGCGTGCTTTTCCCGGCGCCCGATTCACCGATCAGCGCCAGCTTCTCCCCGCGCTCCACTTCCAGGTTCAGTCCCGCGAACACCACCAGCTCGCCGCCGCCGGAACGGTAGGTCTTGGTCAACCCCTCCACGCGGATGGCGGGTCCGGAACTCGGGTCTGTGGAGACGGACATAACCTCTTCTTCCATCTTATCGGGACGCGGGGACGGAAGTTGAACAGGATATGAAAAACCCCGGTCGCTGGCATGACGACGACCGCGCTCACCGGCAAGGGCGGCAGACGAAGCGCCGCGTGCACCGCTACGGCAGCGAGTACCGCTACGGTAATGGTCCCACTTGCGATGCGTGCTCCGTTGCGGGCTTCGAAGCTATTTCGGCGACATGAGCAGCTCGATCTGATTGCCGTCCGGATCCTTGACGAAAGCGAATGTGTTTCCGTTGCCCGAAGAAGACGCCTTCGGAGCACGGAACAGAGTGCCGCCGTTGCGCGTCACGAACTCAATCGCTCTGTTCATATCGGGCACCTGAAGAATGAGCGACGCAATCGCGCCAGAGGGAGCATCCTTCGGACGCGTCAAGATTACGATCGGTGCGCCGGTGGCCTTCTTGGCCAGCTCCACGGTCGACCCGGAGTTGACGACGATCTCTTTAACCGTCGGCGAGTTCACCGGACGGCGAATTTCGGACATGCCGAACGCCTTCTCGTAGAAAACCGCAAGCGACTCGGGATCGTTTGCCAGGACCCGGACCGCTCGGACTTGAATACCGGTCTCCTGTGCCGTCATCATCGTCGTCGTCGCCGCCACCAGGACAAGCGCGGACATTTTCGCCAAGCTCATACAAACCCTCCCAGGTACCACTCAAAGATCGTGAACCGGACGAATCATTTTACCACCGCGCCTTGGTCGCCGAACCTTCTACCTGAAATATTCGCCTTTGTTGGCCACCCGGAAGTTGGACTTTTTTTGGCGCGTCGGCCCTACGCCCAACCCCCGAACATGAGAAAGTAGTGTACGGATACGCCGTCACCCACGACCGATCCAGCCACATGCCGATGTCTGCCGGCACAAAACTCGGGCCCCACGAGCAGTTCTTCCGCGCCGGAACAACGGCATGGCCTTCATCAACTCCGGTTATCCGTGGGAAGCAAACGTCCCGCGTAGTTTGCTCCTCGGCTTCCGCGCGGAGTGAGAGCATCGCCAGGTGATGAAGCCCAAGCAGATCGAGACGGAAGTGTCTTCAAGACCATTATGGTCGGCGCCCAATCAGCAGGAACGCCTTGCCGAGTTAACCGCCGATACAGACGACAGCCGCAAGGAGCTTCCTCTCAAGCGCGATATACGTTCCTTGGGAATTTTGCTCGGCACAGTACTGATCGAGCAGTCTGGTCCGGTACTCTTCGAAACCGTTGAGGCGTTGCGCAAGAAACTCATCGAACATCGCGAAAGTGGCGGCGCACTGATCGAGGAAGCCAAAGCCATTGTCGCCTCGCTCGATACCGAAGCCGCCAATCGTGTCACCAAGGCGTTCTCCATATATTTTGAGCTCAGCAATCTTGCGGAAACCAATCATCGCAAGCGCCGGCGGCGGGCGGCTCAATTGCACGCCGAACATAAACCTCTCGCGGGCACGTTTCACGGAACGCTGCTACGGCTCAAAGCCTGGGGCATTCCCGCTGAAGCAGCGCTTGAGGCCCTCGGCCATATCTCCGTGGAGCCTGTGTTTACGGCACATCCCACGGAGTTCGCGCGCCGGGCAGTTCTCACCAAGCGGGCATCAATCGCTCAGCATCTGGAGGCGCTCGATGAGTTGCCGCTGTCTGACGCCAGCGCCGCTCGCTGCCAGGAAGCCATCCTCGCCGAGGTGACCAGCCTGTGGCAGACCGACGACATTCGCAACAAGCGCCCGACGGTGTCCGATGAGATCCGCTTCGGATTGGAATATTACCCACTCGCCCTTTTTGACACGCTGCCCAAGGTATACGACGAGATCGTGGATTCGTTTCGCCGCGTGTATGGAATCGAATTGGAGCCGTCGCGCCTGCCGGTCTGTATGCGATTCGGCTCGTGGATCGGCGGCGACCGCGATGGCAATCCGTTTGCCACTGCCGCCCGCACGCGCGAGGCGCTGGCCCTTGCGCGCCAGACCGCGCTCGATCACTATTTGGCGGCCGTCGGCATTCTGGTTCGCCGCTTGCGAGTATCAGTTCGCCAAATCCCCGCTTCGGCCAGTCTCAAAGAGCGTCTGGATGCCTACGAGCAATCCATCACCGAAACCGCGGCCGAACTTCAGCGAACATCCGCCACCGAATGGTACAGGCGTTTTCTTCTGCTCATATCCATCCGCTTGCAGTCCGCACGCGACGGGTTAGGAGCGCCCTCCGCTTACCAGTCCGCGGCCGAGTTGGAGCACGATCTGGAACTGATTCGCGAAAGCCTCATGCAGAACGGCGGCGCCCGGCTGGCGCATACGCTTATCGAGCCGCTCTTGCTGAAATTGCGGCATTTCGGCTTCAAATTACATACGCTCGATGTCCGCCAGCACCGGAACGTGCATACCGGCGTCTTGGCTGAAATCCGGGAGAAGAGCTCGGGGAGCACGGATGCGCTCGCTTGCGGCCTGACGGATTCGTCGCATGAATTGCTGGATACCATGCGCGCCGTCGCGGAACAGAAGGCGCTGCGCGGCGGCAGCGTGATTCGCGCTCACATCATCAGCGGAACGGAAAGCGAAGAGGACATTCTCGACGTCGTCCGCATCGCCACTCTGGCGGGAGTCCGTGTCGCGGGGTCCGGCGAAGATCCGGGCCTGATGCCGGTACCTCTGTTTGAGTCCATTGGCGCGCTCAAGCGTGCTCCTCAGATCATGCGTAAGGTGTGGGCGTATCCCGAGTATTCACAACTGGTCAAGTCCTGGAACGGGTGGCAAGAGATCATGCTGGGTTATTCCGACTCCAACAAAGATGGGGGCATGCTCACCAGCACTTGGGAGCTGTATAAAACGCACCACGCATTGCATGAAGCCGCCCGCGAATTCGATCTGAAGTTGCGCTTGTTCCACGGACGCGGTGGAACCGTGGGCCGTGGTGGTGGCCCCACGCATCGCGCCATTCTGGCCCAGCCTCCGGGCGATTTCTCCGGCAGCATCCGCATTACCGAGCAAGGCGAGGTCCTCAACTGGAAATATTCCGACCCGGTGCTCGCCGAGTGGAACCTTGAGGTGATGATCGCGGCAAGCCTGGAGGCATACCTGCGCCCCCATTCGGACTCGCCTCCGGCGGAAGACGTCGTGCTTCAGTGCATGGAAGCCATGTCCGCGGACGCCTTTTCCGTCTACCGGCGCAGCATCGCCGAAGATCCCGAAGTCCTGCGGTATTTTGAGGAAGGCACTCCGGTCAACGAACTAGAACACGCCCACATCGGATCGCGGCCCAGCCGCCGTGGCGGCAGCCGCAAAGTGGAAGATCTGAGGGCAATCCCCTGGGTTTTTGGCTGGATGCAAAGCCGTCATGCAGTTCCGGCGTGGTTCGGCGTCGGCCATGCCATCGAGCGCTTCATGAATCGCGGCAAGACGGAGTTCGAGCTTCTACAGCGAATGCTGAAGCAATTTCCTCTGTTTGCGGATCTGGTCAGTAACGTGGAGCTGGCCATGGCCAAGGCAGACATGTCCATTGCCGAGCTGTATTCGTCGCTCGTGAGTGACGAGGGGATTCGCGCGCGTGTGTACGGCATGCTGCTTGAAGAATTCGAGCGCACCAAACGTGTCATTTTTTCGCTTAAGGGTACATCGGCGCTCCTGGAGCGCAGTCCCGTTCTGGCGCGATCCATTCAGCTGCGAAACCCGTACGTGGACCCGCTCAGCCTCATTCAAGTCGAACTGCTGCGCCGGAAGCGCAATGGACACATCGACGACAAAATCGACCGCGCCCTTGCCTCAACCATGAACGGCATCGCAGCCGGGCTGCACAATACGGGATAAAGTCGTTGGCCGGATAACTCCTGCATGCAAGAGTCACAGCCAAGCGAGGAACTCTTCGACGCTGATACCCGCCGCACGAATCAAGGACCGCAATGTGCCTGGAGCCAGTTCGCGATGCTGGGGAACAGATAAGCTTGCCGGTTTTGATAAGAATGACGTGGCTGCCTCGCTGGCGATCTTTGCGCCAACCCAGCCTCTGAAGAGCGCGAACCGCGCGATCCCCGGAAACCGAGGGGAGCACTGCCATTAAACTGGAACCTCGACCTCTCGCACGTCGACGGTCAGCGGCATGTTGTTGGCCGCCCGCGCTTCCAAACAGCCGGCAATAGCTTCTTTGATATTGTCCAGAGCCTCGGCTTCCGTTTCACCCTGTGAGATGCACCCCGGAATCGACGGGCAGCCGGCGACGATCATTCCCGTCTCATCGCGTTCCAATGTCACCAAGAGCTTCATTCTTCCATGTTACCCGGGAAGCGGGAGCGGAAGTTGACCGCCTATCGCTGGTTTCTCAAGCAGCGCGGACTCAAGCGAAAACTTCAGCCAGCGGGAGTTCCAGCACGGGATCTTCGGTCCGCAATACCGTTTCTTTCGATTCGCGCAGGCCCGCTTCGGCCGTGGCCACATAGGCGCGCCGAGCGGATGGGTCCAGCAGCCAAACGTAGTGGACGCCCATTAACAAGTAATCGGAGATCCGGGTTTCCACCCGCGCCATGCGGTCTTCCGGCGAGAGGATTTCGATGCACAAGAATGGCGGTGTCCGGAAGATCTGCTCGCGCGTCTTTCCCAGCACGATACAGACATCGGGTATACGGAACCGCGTGGGCGTAACCTGCACCCGCTGTTCCACGACGACCGTGATGCCAAGCGCCTTCTGTCGCGAACCGAAATAAACCGCGACCGCGGTTTGCAAGCTGCTGTGATCGAATTCGCCCAAATTGCGCTCCTCGATGTATCCGTCCACGTAGTCGCAATCCGGACGATAACTCGTCGACAGATATTCTTCCACGGAGATCGACGCCTCTTGCTGATGCGGAGCCGGCATACGATTTCAAGC
>CAMAUG010000020.1 GCA_945861255.1 Candidatus Sulfopaludibacter sp. SbA3 | reverse complement strand
CCCCAGGATCTCTTGGGAAATCCGGGGCATCGAACAAGGGCTGAAATCGATCCGGAACTTTCAAATCGAAAAATCCCAAAACACGACTTAACAGCCTGTGCTGCTATGGCTTGCCGCCCATCCAGTTACGGTTAGCCGGACACTACTGTGTGGAAATGGAGGATCACGCGATGCTGGTATCTCCGGGTCGTAGGGAGAGATTGAAATGCGAGCTCAGACCGTTGACATCCGCGAATCCACTGGGCGCATCCTATGCTGTACCATCTTCCGGCACGGTGGCCGTAAGTTATTGGCAAAAGGGCACATCCTTAATGAGGACGACGTCCGGCTCCTAGAGACCGAAGGACTCGGCCAAGTCTGGGTGACGGAGCTTGAAGACGGCGAGATCGGCGAGGACGAAGCCGTCCAGCAGGCAGCTGCGGAAACGGGTTGCGGATGCCTGGAAAACCGCCTGGTCGCGGGCGGGCGAGCCAACATACTGGCCACCGAAGACTGCTGTGTGCTGGTGGATGACGACCTTCTTAAGCAGATTAATTGCATTTCGAGCATCGTCATCGCCACCGTGCCCAATTTCAGCTACGCCCCCTCGGGTCAGCGGATTGCCACGATCAAGAGCACGCCGTTCGCGGTGCCGCAGTCGCAACTGGAAGCCGTCATCAGCATCCTGAAAGAGCGCGGGCCCATTCTGCAGGCCAGGCCGATCCGCAGCCCGCAGGTGGCGGTCCTTTTCACCGATCCGGTGCACGGGGACCGCGCGCGGCAGCTATTTGAAAGCATCATGCGGCAGCGGCTGGAGCAGTTTGGACTGGCCGCCAGTTTTTCCCTGGCGTGCACCGAAGAAGAGGCCGCGGTCGCCCGCAACCTCCAGCACCTGTTAAAGGCGAATCCGACCGTGATCTTCGTTGCTTCCACAACGGCGCCCGCCGGACCCGACGATGTCATCGGACGAGCAATGGCCCGCATCGGCTGCCATCTGGAGCGGTTCCTGGCCCCCGTGGAACCCGGCAATCTTTTCTTGATGGGTTACAAAGAGGAAGTCCCCATCATCTCCGCCCCGGGCTGTTTCCGCTCCACGCGACCGAACGTCGTGGATCTGGTGCTGCCACCCGTGCTGGCGCGCTATCGCGTCTCCGGCTGGGAAGTGGCCTGCTTGGGACACGGAGGGTTGCTGGGATAGCTTCACCGATTTCGGCCTGTCCGCCCACGCGCTTCCTCCGGGCACACCTGCGGACATTCTGAACCGGGCGCCTTCATCGGCGCCCGGACTTCTTTTGGGCGGCGCCGGGCTGAAGTCGACGGGTGTTACGCCGGCTTCATCACGCGCGTAATCGCCTGCACCAGAGCGCGCCAGCGTGAATGCTCAACAACGACTTGTTTCTTCCCTGTTACGGTGAGCGTGTAATAGCGGGCACGCCGGTTGGTCGGGGAAATCCTCGAGCCGGCCTTGATGAGACCTCGCGCTTCCAGACGGCGTAGAGCCGGGTAAAGCGATCCGTGCTCCACCTGGAGAAGCTCGTCGGATCGACGTTCGATGAGCTTGGCGATCTCATAGCCGTTGGCCGCGCCGGGCAGCAGCACTTGCAGAATCATCATGTTCAGAGTTCCCTGCAAAATATCCACTGGTTGCTTTTCGGCGGGCATATTGTAAGAGTACCATTCTACAGGTAGAGATGCTAGTATAGTCCGCAAGCGCGATGCTGCGACACCTTCAAGCATGGCTTCGAGCAGGGTTTGGGGCGCTGTTGGATCGCGGCCCATCCGATCATCACTTGCCCGATGAGATGGAGCACCACCTGGAAGCGCTAAAAGAGGAACGCCTCGCACTGGGAGACACAGAGGAAGAAGCCGGGCGCTTCGCCCGCATGAAATTAGGGAATCGCACAGCTATAGAAGAAAGTGTTTACGAGACCAGCTCTGTCCATAGCCTTCGCGTGGCAGCCAGGTACGCGCGCCTCGCTCTGCGCACGGTCCTGAGAAACAAGGCTGCGTACCTGCCCGCCTCCGCGATTCTAGCGCTGGGAATTGGGATGGCCGTCGCAATGTTCTCATTGACTGACGCTGTTTTGCTTAGACCGCTGCCGTTTCCCGGACAATCATCGATTCATGTGATCAGGAAACTGGATCCCCTTGCCGGCAGTCACGTCGAAGAACTCGCGTATCCTGAACTTCGCGACCTTCAGGAAAATATTCAAGATTTTGAGTATGTGGCGGTGATGCCGGCGTCCCTTTACGGCTATGCGAGAGTCCTTCAATCCGGCAATAGCGACCCGGTCCAAATTGAGGCTTCTCTTGTGTCGCACGACTTCTTCCGCGTCCTGGGAGTCTCGCCTATATTAGGGCGCGACTTCAGCAGTGCTGATGAGCGGGTAGGCGCGGCACCCGTGGTCATCTTATCGGATCGAGTATGGCGGTCTCACTTTAGCGCGGACCGTGGCATTGCCGGGCGGCTTGTCCGCCTCAATGGCCAGGGACACACCGTCATCGGCGTGATGGCGCCGGGAGTGGAGTTCCCACGCGGGGTTGGGTTGTGGGTTCCGTTAGGCGTCGAGCAACGAATCGTGGAGCGACGAGACGCGACGTTCCTCCAGGCAATCGTGAGAGCGAAACCCGGAATTGCACATCAGCGCATTTCTTCCGAAGTGAATGCCCTGTTTCATCGTCTGGCAGTCGATTCTCCCAAGTACTATTCGGCCTCCCAGATCGGAATGGTGACACCCTTGGTCGACTATTGGACCGGATCGGCACGAGTGCACTTGTGGATCATGCTGAGCGCGTCGTTGTTGCTTCTGGCCGCATCGATCATCAGCGCGGGCAATCTGGTGCTTTCACGCACGTTGTCGCGCCAGCCTGAGATCGCGATACGCCGGGCGTTGGGTGCAACACGTTTTCAAGTCCTGACGCAGCTCGGTACCGAGGCTTCGTTGATCGCGATGCTCGCCGTCGTGGCTGGGTTGGGTCTGGCGCAATCGATAGTTCACTTCCTGATTCGAATGGCTCCGGCCGACATTCCCCGATTGCAGGACGCGACCCTGAACCTGAATACCTTCTACTTCGCTGTTGGCGTGGCGGCTCTGGCGGCTGTGGCGTGCGCAATCATACCCGGATGGCCGGCAACGCGCATGAACATGGAGTCGACGCTTCGCGAAGGCGGCCACCGAGCGTCCCTCTCTCGAAGTGGTAGCCGCACCAGAAATCTATTCGTTCTGGGACAGGCCTCTATAACACTAACGTTGCTTGTATTGGCCGTGGTGCTGGTGCTGACCTATCGATCAATGATGTCCGTCGACATAGGCTTTGAAAATCGCGATGCCTTGACCGTGAACTTGCAACTGCGCGGACCCGGCGTGTTTCCAGGCCAAGGAATCACTGTTGAAGCCCGTCGCCGCTTCTACAGCCTTCTTCTGAAGCGGCTGCGGGAATCGCCGGGAGTCGACTCGGCGGCTGCGATCTTGTTGCGCCCGCTGGAGGGAACCATCGGATGGGATGTCACTTATGAATTTGCATTCGAAACCGCCGGCAAAGATCGCAAGGTGCTTCCGAAGACGAATTACGAAGTAGTGACTCCTGGTTACTTTCAAACCGTCGGCACGGCACTGCTCGCCGGGCGGGACTTTGACGAGCACGATGATCAAGACGGCTTGCCGGTGGTGATCATCAGCCAGACGCTCGCGAAACAAATTCAGGAGGCAGGTTTCGCTCCATTGGGCTACCGCCTGCGCCACGGACTAAACTTCGATAAATGGAGCAAGGTGGTGGGAATCGCCGCCGATGCACGCTACCGCGGTCTTACCCAGAGGGGCGCCGGCATCTTCGTGCCCTTCACCCAAGCCACGCAGCCCACAAACTATGTAGTGCTTCGAGGCAGGCAAGCTGCCCCGGATCTCGCGGCAACCGTACGGCGGGTCCTCGCGGAAATCGATGCAAGTCAGGCCATGTCGGGCGTGGCCACCATGGGCGAGCTTATCGATTCCAACGCGGCCCGGCATAGATTCAACATGACCTTGCTCTTGTGGTTCGGCGTCTGTGCGGCTATCCTGGCCGCGACCGGCGTCTACAGCGTAACGACGGAAGCAATGGTGGCGCGCGGGAGTGAGATTGCAATCCGAAATGCGTTGGGTGCGCCGCGGCATCGCTTAATGCGAGAGATGATCTCACGCATTCTGGTGTATGTCGTGCTGGGCGAGGCCATCGGCGCCGGTACGGTATTTGTGTTCGCTCCATTCGGAGCCGAATTGGTTTATCAAGTCTCCCCGAGAGATCCTCTGGTCCTCGGCTCGGTGTCGATATTTCTCTTTCTTGTTTCCCTGGGAGCGGCAGTCTGGCCGGCATCGCGTGCCGCGGGTGGAGATCCGAAGGTTGCTCTCAGAGTCGGCTGAATGCGGTCTGCTTCCGTCATCAGCTCCGGGAAATTGCTTCGCGAACTGGTTCGGCCACCCGCTCGCGTATCGCTATGACAACCAGAATTGGTTCATAAGTGTTTCACGCGCGCGGAAGCTACCTGTTTTCCCCACCTGGTACACATCATCCAATCTGGACGCTCTTACGTACAATGATTGGGGAGCAATGCCATGCTGATCTGGAACCGTCTGAAAGCGCTCGCCGCCGAGCAGGGTGGAAAAAGGGCGCTGGTTTGCGAAGACACAACACTCACCTACGCACAATTCGCGGCGCGGGCTCAACATGTGGCCCACGCATGGCTGCGGGCGGGTTTACAGCCGGGAGATCGAATTGCACTGCACTTGAGGAATGGCATCGATCTGGCCACGGGCTACTACGCTTGCTTCGCCGCCGGTTTCGTTGCGGTCCCGGTGAACAATCGCCTGACGCCGGAGGAGATCGCCTACGTCCTGGAACATAGCGGGGCGCGAGCCTACGTGGCGCAAGCAGACCTGCGAATCCCCACCGCTGTTCCTTCGTTGGAACTCGAGGCCGGTGGGGATGCCGCGGAGCCGGAGCAGGACAGGCGTACACTGCCCGTTCCGAACGCCGGCGATCCCGCCTTGCTGCTCTATACCAGCGGCACCACGGCCCGCCCCAAGGGCGTGATCCATTCTCAGCGCACGCTCGCCGGCAACGCGAGCTACATGGACGCGTGGGGCCTGTTACCGGAAGACCATACGCTGCTCTTTACAGCCATGGTGCATGCCTCGGGAGCCATCATGCTGCTGATCTCTTCTTTATGGATGGGGGCGACGGTTACCATCGTTCCAGTGTTCGACGCGGCGACTGTTCTGGACACCTGGGAGCGTAGCGGCGCTACATTCTACATGGCGTTGCCCACGCTGGTTCGCGCGCTGCTGATGGAACAACGCGCACGCCCTCGCCGCATCGCCACGGGCCGTCTGGCGATATGCGGCGGAGACACCGTGCCGGTTCCGCTGCAGGAAGAATATGCCGCCACATTTGGGCATCCGATGGTGGAGGGGTTCGGGATGACGGAGGGTTTGCCCACGCTGGCCAACCACCCGGACAGGAACCGCCCCGGCAGCATGGGCCGGCCGGTGGGCGACGTTGAGATTAGGGCAGTCGAGGGCGAGCTGTGGATGAGGGGATCCGGCATCGCCGTCGGCTATTGGGGCACTGCTCCGTTTGAGGACGGCTGGCTCAAGACCGGAGACCTGGTGGAGATCGATGCCGACGGCTTCGTGTGGTTCCGCGGACGAAAGAAAGAGATCATCGTGCGCGGAGGGTCCAACATCTCTCCTCAGGAAGTGGAAGAAATTCTCTATCAACACCCCGCCGTCGCCGAAGCAGGCGTGATCGGCGAGCCGGACACCTACTGGGGCGAGGTGGTTCTTGCGTTTGTCGCGATACGCCCGGGTCACTCCGCTTCCGCCGAGGAACTGATCGCGTTTTCACGCCGGCATCTGGCGGAATACAAGTGTCCGGAGCGAGTAGTCTTCCTCCCGGCACTTCCCAAGGGCGCCACCGGAAAAGTTCAGCGCCGTGCTCTTGTGGATCTCCGCATCCAGGCCGCTACGACGGCGGAATCCGCCGGCTAACCTTCGCGCCGGCGCCGCTCCGGCGCTTGAGTATGAGGTACCCGGCTGGAGCTTTCCGCGAAGCATCTCCCGCCCTTTGCCGGGTATCTCCGCAGTCAGGCGCCCCGCAAAGGATTGATTTCCTTGACTCGCCGCAAATTCGACTTGCCATGGCGGCCCCTACCCGCTAGAATCAAGACTTTGCAACTGAGATCCGGGAGGATGCATGTCCGTAGAGCAGAAGGTTAAGCAAATTATCGTCGAGCAGCTCGGCGTGGATGAAGCACAAGTCGATCCCACCGCGAGCTTCGTCGACGACTTGGGCGCCGACTCGCTGGATATCGTCGAATTGGTGATGGCGTTCGAGGAAGCGTTCGACATCGATATTCCCGACGAAGACGCCGAGAAGATCGCCACCGTGAAGAACGCCATCGACTACCTCGAGGCCAAGAAGAAATAGGCCGAGGCGTCCCAACATTTCCGGAGATCTCCATTTGAAACGCAGAGTCGTCGTTACTGGTGTCGGCCTTTTGACATCGGTGGGCATTGGCACGGAAGCGGTCTGGCAAGCGATCAAGAGCGGCCAGAACGGCATTGCTCCCATCACATCGTTCGATCCCACCGGCTTCAACTGCCGGATCGCGGGTGAAGTGAAGGGTTTCGATCCGGGCGACTACATTGAGAAAAAAGAAATCAAGAAGATGGGGCGGTTTATTCAGTTCGCCATTGCGGCGAGCGACTTCGCCATGCAAGGCTCGGGATTCAAAGTGCCTCGCGAGGAATCCGAACGCACCGGCGTGTACATCGGCAGCGGCATCGGCGGATTTGAGGTGATTGAGCGGGAGCACCGCAATTTGCTCGAGAAAGGCCCGTCGCGCATTTCCCCGTTTTTCATTCCCGCGACGATTATCAACCTTGCTTCCGGGCACGTTTCCATCCGCAACGGCGCCAGGGGACCCAACTCCGCCACCGCCACCGCCTGCACCACCAGCGCGCACGCCATCGGCGATTCATTTCGCATCATTCAATATGGCGATGCCGACGTGATGATCTGCGGCGGCACGGAAGCGGCCATCACGCCGATGGGTATCGGCGGGTTCGCGGCGATGCGCGCGCTGTCCCAACGCAACGACGAACCCGAGCGCGCCTGCCGTCCCTGGGACAAGGATCGCGACGGCTTCATCGTGGGCGAGGGCGCGGGCATCCTGGTGTTGGAAGAACGCGAACATGCGCTGCGGCGCGGCGCGAATATTCTGGCGGAGATCGTGGGCTATGGCATGTCGGCGGACGCCTTCCACATCACCGCGCCATCGGAGGACGGCGACGGCGCCTACCGCGTTATGAAAAACTGCCTGCGCGATGCCGGGCTTGCGCCGGAGGCCATCGATTACGTCAACGCGCACGGAACCTCCACACCGGTGGGCGATCGAATCGAATCCCATGCGATCAAACGTGTTTTCGGAGAGCACTCCAAGACGTTGGCGGTGAGTTCCACCAAGTCCATGACCGGCCACTTGCTGGGCGGCGCCGGAGGATTGGAAGCCGGTCTTACCGTGTTGGCCATACGCGACCAGATCGCTCCCCCAACCATCAACCTGAGCGTGCCGGACCCGGAGTGCGATCTGGACTATGTGCCGAACCACGCGCGAGGGATGAAGATCGATTACGCGCTGTCGAATTCGTTTGGATTCGGCGGGACCAACGGCTGCTTGATTTTCAAAAAGCCGGACGCGGCTTAGGTTCTCCGGCGGTACGGCCTATTGATGCGCGCGGCCAACCCACCGCTCCCTCACGGTCGCGGCTCAGTAGCGCTTTCAGAGCCGCGACCGTGAGGGAGCGGTGGATTGGAGCGCCACCGGAGCCGCTGCCCCTTGCCATACATGAAGATCATCGTCGCCATCAAACAAGTTCCTCTTCGCGATTCCCAATTCCGGATCAACGCATCCGGACAGTGGATTGAGGAATCCGATCTCAACTTTGAGATCAACGAGCCCGACGCTTATGCTCTGGAAGAGGCACTCCAACTCAGAGAAAAGCACGGCGGCGAAGTAATCGCGCTGTGCGCGGGCCCGGAGCGCGCCCAACAAACCATCCGCGACGCGCTGGCCAAAGGCGCGGACCGGGCGATTCACATCGAAGCCGGTAACTTGCATGATCTGGATACGTTAGGCGTGGCGCAACTGCTGGCTGCCGCGGCGCGGCCCGAACAGCCGGATCTCATTCTCACCGGTCTCCAGTCGGACGATCTAGGTTCGGGGCAGACCGGCGTGGTGCTCGCGGAATTGCTGGGCATTCCGCATTCCACCATCATCATGCATACGGAAGTACGGGGCGACGCCATCCGCGTAAAGCGCGAGCTGGAAGATGGCTGGTTTCAACACATTGAGATGCCTCTGCCGGCGGTCCTGACCATTCAGAGCGGATCGAACAAACTGCGCTATGCCACGCTGATGGGCATCAAAAAATCCAAGACCAAAGAAGTAAAGCGGTTGCAGCCCGCTGAGTTGGGCGCCGCTGCCCCCCTGAGCGCGAAGATTGAAAAACTCTACGCGCCGTTCAAGACGAAACAGACACAGCTCTTCGATGGCGATCCGAAAACCGCCGCGGCGCGATTGGTGGAGAAGCTGAAGTTTGAAGCCAGGGTGATATGAGCATTCTCGCCATCCTCGAACAGCAAAACGGGCAGTGGCATCGCATGTCGTGGGAGGCGCTTACTGCGGCGCAGCATCTGGGCGCGGAGTTGGGACTGCCCGTGGACGCGGCCATCGTAGGCAGGGGCGTCACGAGCCTCGCGGCGGAAGCCGCTTCCAAGAACGTTGCGAAGGTCTGGGCAGTGGAGCACGATCTGCTCGAGATCTACACCGCCGATGGATACACGGCGGCGCTCGAAGAATTGATTCGCGGCACGCACCCGGAACTGGTATTGTTCCCGCACACATACCAGGTGCGCGACTTTGCTCCGAAGCTGGCGACGCGTTTTTCGCAAGTGCTGGTGAGCGATGTGATCGCGGCGCGGAATGAAGGCGGTCTGGTATTGGTCCGCCAGTTCTTTCAAGGAAAACTCAATGGAGATATCCGCCCCAGCGGCGCCGGTCCACATTTCGCATCGTTGCAAGCGGGGGCGTGGCGCGGGGATCGCCTGGCAGTAGCCGGTGCGGCGACGGTGGAGACGTTTACGCCGAAACTCGAAGCGGCGAACATTCGCCAGAAGCCGGAGACTCCGTTCCGTGAAGCCGCGCGTGCGGTGGATCTGACCGCCGCCGGGATCATCGTCTCGGTGGGCCGGGGCATCAAGGAAGCATCGAACATCCCCCTGGCACAGGAATTGGCCACTGCGCTGGGCGGCGAGCTGGCCGCTTCACGGCCCATCTGCGACGCGGGTTGGCTGCCCATGGAACGCCAAGTGGGAAGCTCGGGCCAAACCGTTGCCCCGAAGCTCTACGTGGCGGTCGGAATTTCCGGCGCGATTCAGCACCTGGTGGGCATGAAGGGTGCCAAGACCATCGTCGCCATCAACAAAGATCCCAACGCGCCCATCTTCGAGGTGGCGGACTACGGTGTAGTGGGAGACCTGTTTGAGGTGGTCCCCGCGCTGGTCGAGGAATTGAAGAAGGCTCACCAATAGGCGCGCGGCTCGGAAGCGGCTGTAGTCGATACGAGAGTTACCGAGCCGCGCGCGTCAGCGAGCGGCTCAAGAACCATTGTTTTCCCGCAGCCGGCTACTCTGAATCCGCGGCAGAGGCGCGTTGCTCCGCGCTGTATCGCAACTGCACGATGATTTCCGCTCGCGCCCAGTCTTCGGCGGCCGAGCCCTGCCCCTCGCCGCGGGCGAGCCACAGTTGGTAGGCTGTAACGGCGATTTCCTGCCGGTGCATTTCGCGGTCGAATGCCGGCGGGCCGGCTGGTTTCGCCATCCGGGGCACCGCGCGCCCTGGTTTGGTTGCCTTGGCGGCCGCCGGCTTCACGGTGGTGGATATAGTTTCAGATGTGGCCTTGCGTGTTCTGTGCATGAACTCCTCCTGATCGAATGAATGCGGGCAACTTGGGCCAGTACAGACGTGCGGATGTACAACGAGGTTCAACGAGGAACTACAAGATTATTATAGCGCAGTCCGGCGGGGCGGCGCTGCGAAATCGGCGAATTTCAGGCGAATAGTTCCGCCAAGAGCAACTCGAACTCCGGAAGCAGCGGCGAAGTGAGCGCTTCGCCGCTACCCAACGCGCGACTGAGTTGCGCGGGCTTTGTCCAGACTTCCATTTCCCGGGCGTCGGGATGGATCAGCCATACTTCTTTGACGCCCGCGTCGAAGTACTGTTTGAGCTTGCGGTGGATCATGCGAGTCGTTTCGGAAGGCGACAGCACTTCGGCCGCGATATCCGGAATGATGGGAATGACCTTCGCGCGTTGCAGTTCCTCGTAATGGTCACCGAGAATAACGGCTACGTCAGGGGCGCGACGGGTGGAGGCGGTGAGCGCATATAAGTTCTCGGAAATGAGCGCTTCGCCTGTCCGGTGTTTGCGGAAGTAAACCTCGAGGGCAAATAGGAGATTCTTCACGACGCGGTTATGCCAATAGGCGGGCCTCGTCATCTCGATTAACTCCCCTTCATCGAGTTCGTAGCGCTTGTCTTCCTCGAACGGGTAGTTGTCGAATTGCTCGGCCGTCAGCAGAGTCTTCGCGGCGCCCATGACCCCAGTCTATACCGGTCGCTGAGCCTCGCGCGATGTGTGCTCACGCGCGCGGCGGCGGGGAATGCTTGCGAACCAGCGTTGGCCGCCGGAATCGTTACAGCTTTCAGCCGCGAGATTGCAGGTCTTCGAAATGGTTGATCTTAACCTTACCGTCGGGGAAAACGGCGCAGATTTCCAGCTCTCCGCCCGTGGCCTTTATGTAGCTTGCCAAGGTGCTGACGTACATATCCGTGCGGCGCTCACGCGGGCGGCTAGGGCGTAGCGGCGCTGGTTTTCCCGAGGTACGCGGCGAGCACTTCGCGAGCGTCACCGAGCATTCGGATTTGTCCGCGATCCAGCCACAATGCCCGTTCGCAAAGCGAGGTCAGCAGATCCGGGGAGTGCGTGGCCAGCACGATGGTCTTGCCCGCGCGGCGCAAGGCGTGAACCTTTTCGAGGGCGCGTTGTTGAAACGCCTGGTCGCCCACGCCGATGATTTCGTCGATCAGCAGGATATCCGCATCGGCGTTCACGGCCACTGAAAACGCCAGGCGCAGAACCATACCGGAGGAGTACGTCCGCAACGGCTGGCGGATGAACTCGCGCACGCCCGCGAAATCCACCATGGCCTCGGTGCGGGCTTCGGTTTGCGCGCGCGTCAATCCCAGCATCGCGGCATTAATGCGCAGATTCTCGGCTCCCGTCAAATCGGGATGGAACCCCGCTCCCAGCTCCAGGATGGCAACCACGCGGCCACGCACGTCGATGCGGCCTTCGTCGGGGTCCATCAGGCCGGTAGCCATGTTCAGCACGGTGCTCTTGCCCGCGCCGTTTGGCCCCACCAGACCCAGGCTTTCGCCAGGCCGCAGCGCGAAGGAAACGGATTTCAAGGCCTGGAAGCGAGGACGCCCGAAGGGAAACAGCAGATCCTTCACGCGGTCGCGCAGCAGGGCTTGGCCGGCGCGATGCGCGAAGGTTTTGGTAACGCCGTCGAAGCTGAGGGTTCCCACGTTCATCGGACTCTCACAAATGCTCGTAAAAGCGGCGCTTCAGGCGGCCGAAAATCAGCAGACCCAGCCCCAGGGTCACGGCTGCCACGGTCACCAGATTCAGCATGAGCGACGGCGGCGGCGCTTTGCCGTCCATCAGAATATTGCGCGTCGCCAGCACCATGGCCGCCACGGGATTGAACTGATACACGGCCGCGTACCGCGCGGGGACGATGGAGAAGGAATAAAAAATGGGCACCAGATAGAACAGGATCATGTTGAGAGATTCCACCAGGTAACGTGTGTCCCGCACAAAAACGTTGATCGCGCTGGAACCCAACACCAGCCCGCACAGGAATACGACGTACAGCGCCCATACCACCGGCAGCCATAACCACGCCGTGGTGGGCCACAATCCGTAGAAGAGGGCGAAGCCAAGCAAGAGCGCGATTTGAATCAGCAGATGCGCGACGCTGGACAGCACCACCGCCACCGGGATGGTCTCCCTGGGCACGGGCACACGCTTGACCAGCACGGAGTTTTCGACGATGGCCAGCGTGCCGCTCAAGAACGCGCCGGTGAAGAAGTTATACGGCACCAGGCCGCACAGTACGAAGACGGGAAACAATGGCGGCCGCTCGCCACCGAAAACGCGGCCGAAGATGAACGTCAATACGCCCATCATGACCAGAGGATTGATGAGCGACCACAGCACGCCCAGCGACATGGTGCGGTAACGGATTCGGAAATCCTTGAGGATCAGATTGCGGAACAGGAACCAGTAGTCGCCGGTCCAGCGGGGATGCGCGGTGCTTAGAGCGGCCACTGCGCCACCTCATGCAATCCACCGCGCAGTCCGCCGCGCAGCCTGCCTCTCAGCCCGTCGTGCAGTCGGCCGTGCGGTCCGCCCTGCAACCCGCAGTGCAGTCGGCCGTGCAGCCCGCCGTGCAACCCGCAGTGCGGTCGGCCGTGCAGCCCGCAGTGCAGTCCGCCGCGCAGTCCGTCGCGCAGCCCGCCGTGCGGCGCTTTGCGCAGCCGCCGGTTGCGCAACGCTCTCTTGGCGGCGTGGACACCCTCACCGCAGCGGGTTTTCACGGTGACGGGGGATGGCACTGGACCCCACGTCCCACTGCGTTTCGCACCACGCTTCGGCCGATTCCTCATTCGAGCTTCAGTATACAATGGGCCTTAGAGATGTCTTTCCCCACCTCCTACCGGGAGCGGCTTTTATCCACCATGGCATCGATCGACGTGCCCCTCGTGGATCGCGCCATCGCCTGGATGCAAGAAGCGCGCGACCAGAATCGCGCGATTTTCGTCGCCGGCAACGGAGGCAGCGCCGCCACCGCCGCGCACTTCGTCTGCGATATGGTCAAGGGCGCGAGTCATCAAACCGCCAGCCATCAAAAGGAAGCGCGCTTCCGCATTGTCGCCCTGGGCCAGAATCTTCCCACGCTGACCGCGTATTCGAACGACCTGGATTATTCCGACGCCCTGGTGGAGGAATTGAAGAACTTCGCGCAGCCTGGTGACTTGTACATGGCCATCAGCGGCTCCGGGAATTCTCCGAACGTGGTGCGAGCGATGGAGTACGCCAACTCCCTGGGGTGCCGGACACTGGCGCTCACCGGGCGCGACGGAGGGAAGCTGGGAACGCTGGCGCAGCTCAATATTCATGTGCCTGAGCCGCATATGGGGCGCATTGAAGACGCGCATCATATTATTTGCCACATGATCTGCTATTCGTTCATGGATGGCTAGCGTACAGCCGGAGTTGGGAACTGCGACCGTCAGGGAGCGGTCTAGGTGAAGGTACTCGCTGGAATGAGACGACAGTCACCCCTGGAATAAATGCTGCCGGAAACAACCTACCATTGTTTAGGCCGATTTCGCGCTCGTAAAAGGCGTGACTGGGACGATACTACCTTCAGGGAGCCGAACGCCCGAAAGGCGACGGCTGCACCGGGTTAAACATGACGGTAAACAATTCCACACTCGCATCCCTCGGCTCGGCTGGAGCCGCCCGGTCCCCAGAGACGGACAATGCACAGCAGACCGGCCGGCCAACTTCAAGCGGCGGCTCGGCCGGCCAAACCAGTGACGACGTGCATTTGTCGGAGCTGGTGCGTAGCCTGCGGTCGCTGGCGTCAGAGTCACCGGACCGGCAGCAACGCATGGAGCAGTTGGCGCGGGCCCACGCGGCGGGCGCCTACCAGGTGAACGCGGAAGCCACGGCGTCCGCGATCATCGACGACGCGCTGGCAGGCTAGCGGCAAAAGCAGCCATGCTCACCCGCGTGCGAGACGCGCGACGGCTGGTGGATGCCGTGCGCAGTGCGTTGTTGTCACCAACGCCGGAACCCATAGAACAAAGTTTGCCTGCCCTGGACGCAGCGATTGCATGCCTGCACGGCGTGCAGGGAGAACTGGACGGTGCTCCCCTAAATGTGCAGCTGCGTAAGAGTATCCGCCAGGAACTGCGCGCGCTGGGCGTGGAGCTTTCCTTCATCCTGAGACTGGCGGCGGAGGGGGCGCGTTTTCACGAGGGGTGGGCGCGGCTGCTTGGCGCCTTCGCCGGCGGTTACACACGAGACGGGGCCGCGGCGGCACTGGCGCCGGCGCCGACTCTGACGGTGGAGGCCTGACGCGATGAGTAGTCTCTTCGCGACTCTTCTCAATTCCACGAGCGCGCTGCAAGTGTACGGGCGCGCGTTCACCGTCATCCAGAACAACATCACCAACGCAAACACACCGGGCTACGTGAAGCAGGATCAGGTGTTGGTGTCCATGCGGTTCGAACCATCGGCCGGCATCACGGGCGGCGTCGCGCTGGGGCCCATGCAAACCAGCCGGTCCGTTTATCTGGAACAAGCGGTGCGCGACCAGACCGGGTTACTGGGCCAAGCGCAGCAGGCCCTCAGCGATCTGGGGCAGACGGAACCGCTGTTCGATGTCTCCGGCGCGGCGGGCGTCCCCGGCGCGATGAACAACTTCTTCAACGGTTTTTCGCAATTGAGCGTGAATCCCAACGATCAAGTGAGCCGCCAGAACATCATTGACGCCGCGGGGCAGGTGGCGGAAGCGTTCCGTCAGAACGCCGTGGGTATCCAGAGCGGCGCCGGCAACGTGAACAACGAAATCGGCGACGCCGTCCTGACCATAAACGATCTGGCGGCGCGCATCGCTGGAATCAACAAGCTCTACCGGTCCAATTTACAAGCTTCCCAGGACGCGGGATTGGATGCGCAGTTTTACTCCGCGCTCGAAAGTCTTTCGGAGGTTGCGGATTTCTCGGTCATCAAGTCTTCCGACGGGAGTTTGAGCGTTTTCCTGGGCGGGCAAACGCCGCTGGTGATCGGCGACCGCGCGTACCCTATATCGGCCGATTTCACTGCGGCGCAAACCGTCATCCGGGACGCAGCAGGCAAGGACATCTCCGCGCAACTACAGGGCCGGGGCGGCTCGCTGGGAGCGATGCTGACCGCGAAAAATGTGACATTGCCCGGTTATCTGGCGTCGCTCGATGGCGTGGCGAAAGCGTTCGCCGACTCCGTGAACGCCGCGCTGGCGCTGGGCGTGGACCGCAATGGCGCGGCTCCCATCGTGAATCTATTCACCTACAATGCGGCGCTGGGCGCGGCCTATACAATGGCGATCACCAACATTACTCCGGATGAGATCGCCGCAGCCACGGCGGCGGCGCCCGGCGGTAACGGCAACGCCCTGGCCAGCGCGCAACTGGCGCAGGCACCTATCATCGGCGGCTTCACCTTCACGCAGGCATATGGAAATCTGGCGGGCCGGGTGGGCCGGGACGTGGCGGACGCGCGCAGGGATTTCAACGCCGAACGGGATCTGGTGGACCAGGCCAAACTGCGCCGCGCGGAAGTCTCCGCGGTTTCGCTCGACGAAGAAGCCGCCAAATTATTGCAGTTTCAACAGGCGTACCAGGCGGTGGGGAAACTGGTAGGCGTTCTGAATAGCTTGACCGATTCGATCCTCAACATCCTGCGGTAAATATCGCGCAGTAAATATCGTGCAGTAAATATCGTGCAGTAAAGGAAATCACGGCATGCTCTCCAGCCTTCAACCCGGCGCCCAGCAGTTCCTGGACAACCTGAACAAAATCAGCGAAAGCATGGGCCGCGCGCAGCAGCGTATCGCCACGGGGCGCAAGATCAACCGGGTATCCGACGAACCGGGCTCCATTTCCCTGCTGCTGCAGGCCCGCGCGAGCCTAATTTCCAACAAGCAGACGCTGACCAACCTGGGCCGCGTTAAAACCGAAGTGGATTCGGCGGAACAGGCGCTGCAGAGCGCGATCAGCCTGTTCGACAAGGTACAGACGCTGGGCGCGCAGGGCAACACGGATATCCTCACACTCGCCGGACGCATTGCGCTGGCCGATGAATTGGACGGTGTTCTTCAGCAATTCGTCGGATTGGCCGGAAGCGCGGTGGAAGGACGCTATATCTTTTCCGGCGACACGGATCAACAGACCCCCTATACGTACACGACGGGACTACCCAACCCCGTGAGCGCCTTTCTGGGCGCGACGTCTACCCGCCTGGTGCAGCATCCCAACGGAACCACGTTTGCCGTAGCGCTTACGGCGCAGCAGATTTTCGATTCCACGGACCCTACCACGAACGTATTCGCTTCCATTCAGCTTCTCAGCGCCGCGCTACGAGCGAACGACTCGCCCGGGGTCGCCATCGCCGTGGACAGCCTGACGAAGGTTGCCCAACACCTGAATAGCCAGCTCGCTTATTACGGCACGACGCAGAACAGAGTCACCGCCGCGGCCGAATTCGGCCAGACCTTGCAGCTGCAGTTGCAAACGCAGATCAGCAATGTGGAGGACGCGGACTTGACGCAGGCCATCCTCGAGCTCACACAGGGGCAGACACAGCAGCAGGCGGCGCTACAATCCCGGGCCATGTTGCCCAGAACTACGCTGTTCGACTACCTGGGGTAATTCGGGGACAGGTTCAATCGCCGAATTACCGAATTACAGTCGAGACCGCCGCGAATCCGGGTGCGTCCGGCGAACCAAAGCGTAGGTCGATCAATTCCACCAGGGTCCCGCCCGCTACGGGAGTCACTTTCCAAAATTGGGCAAGTGAAAAACGCTGGAACACAGCAAAGGCGTGGGTGCGCCTGGCGGCGTCAATGGCGGGTCCGGGGGGCGATTGCTGGAACACTCGTCCGGCCGCGGGGTCGAACTCACCCCGCAAGGGAACGGGCAGGATGCGAACCTCGTCCCCGATTTCCACAATCCCGCGCCAGAGGAGCGGACTGATCCCCACGGGCACCGCCAGCACACGTTCCGGCGGCGCGCCGTCATAGAGCCGCGACGCCAGAATTTCCACCGCCATCTCGTGCGAGGAGTAGCGCAGACCTTCGTAGCCCCATAACACTACCAGAGCCGCCACGGCCCAGCCTCGCCGGGGGCCCGCCGCGGGATTTCCGGAGCCGCGCAGGCCCAGAAACAACGGTGCGAAAGCGCCGGTCAGAAGCACAAGCCAGATCCACGGGTCGATCACGTTCGTGATATCGAGCATTGTCCGGGCCCGGGAAAACGGAAGATAAAGCTGGATTCCATACGGATTTGTCCAGTCGAGCAAAGGATGCGTGAGCACGCCCGCCAGCGCCGCCAGATACGAACGCCAGGTGAACTTCACGCGCGCCAGCGCCATGGGCAGCAGCGCCATCACCGGGGCCAAAGCGAACGCATGTGTGTAGCTGCGGTGGTAGTCCAGATAATTCACGCGGTCGAACCAGGTGATGGCGTCGATATCGGGAGCGTTCGCCGCCAGCATCATCATGGCCGCGCCGCGCACCGTGGTTTTTTCGAGCCCGCACCGCGCCATCATCAGGCCCACCAGCGTGTGAGTGAGGTTGTCCATGGGCCGTTGCGCACACGCCTAGCGGTAACTCTCCGGCATCAGCAGCGTCAGCGCCGCGGGTACAATTTCAAAACGCGCCGGTGTGCGGCCCGCGTACTCTCCGTCGATCTGTATGTGGGCCGCGCCGCGAAAGTCGACGCCGGACGCGGCGACCGTGCGCACGCCGGGCATCGCCTGCACTTGCCGGATTCCCACCGCGAGCATATACGCAGCGTAGCGCAGAGGACTCGACCCCGGGAACAGGACCACTTCAAAATCGTTGCGCAACAATGAGGACCCGCGTGCGATCGCCAAATCTCCTCCGTAATTGCGCACTCGCGAAGCCAGCACGAAACCGTGCCGCCCCGTTTCGCCGTTAACGCAGGATTCAAACTGCTCCACGCGCCGCCCGAACTGCGAGAGACCCGCGACCCAATATGCGAACTTGCCGGTCCTCGCCTTCAGCCGCGGATTTACCGCCGCGACGATGGCGGCATCCAAGCCCACGCCGCCCATGGTGACAAAATGCCGCGCCTCGCCAGCCGGATAGCACACTCTGCCGATGGCGATCCGCTTGGGCACGCAGGCTCCCAGACGTTCCGCGGCGCGTTCCGGGCGCGCGCCCAAGCCCAGTTCCATCGCCAAAACGTTCGCCGTTCCGCCGGGCAAGATCGCGATGGGCACGCGGGAACCTACCATCCCATTGGCGGCTTCGTTGAAGGTTCCATCGCCGCCCAGCACCAGCACCAGGTCCGCCCCTTCGGCAATGGCGGACCGCGCGAACAAGGTGGCGTCGCCGGGGCCGCGAGTCGGCATCAACCGCGGCCGCAGACTCGCGCGCGCGAGCGCATCGGTGGTACGTTGAAGAATACCCTCGGGATTCCGCCGGATTTTGCCAGCGGCTGGATTGTAAATGAGAACCGGCCTCTGATAGGGTGCGATGCCTTTGAGTATAACGCGCGTTCCGTGAGTTCCCTTTCCCAACAAGCCGAAGCTCTGCGCGAGAAGTTGCGCCATCACGAGCACCTCTACTACGTGCTGGACTCGCCGGAAATTTCAGACGCGGAATACGACACGATGATGCGCGAGCTAAAAGCTCTGGAAGACGAGCATCCGGAGTTGCTCACGCCGGATTCACCCACGCAGCGAGTGGGCGGCAAACCCCGCGAGGGCTTCGTGAAGGTGCCGCATTCAAGCGCCATGCTTTCGCTGGACAACGCGTTGAACGAAACGGAGCTGCGCGATTTCGACCGGCGCGTGCGCGACTTGCTCGGCGGGGAAGAATTCCACTATGTGGCTGAGTTGAAGCTCGACGGTCTTTCGCTGGCCGCCCACTATCGCGAGGGCCAGTTCGCGCAAGCGATCACGCGGGGTGACGGCGCCACCGGCGAGGACGTTACCGAAAACGCCCGCACTATCCGGTCGATTCCGCTGAAGGCCGGCCGCGCCTCTCTCGAAGTCCGCGGGGAAGTGCTGCTGAATCGCCGCGCTTTCGAAAAACTCAATGCGGAGCGCATGGCCGCGGGTCAGCCTCCGTCTCCCAATCCCCGCAACGCAGCGGCCGGATCGATCCGCCTGCTGGACCCAAAGATTGCCGCTTCGCGCCGACTCGATTTTTACCCGTATTTTCTGTTCCCCGCGCCCGCCACGCAGACGGAGACAATGGAGGCCCTGACCAGCCTGGGCTTCAAAGTAAACCCCCACTGGCGTGTGTGCACCGACGTGGGCGCGCTGCTCGAGTTCTGCGACGAATGGGAGCGCAAGCGCGATTCCCTGCCCTATGAGATCGACGGTGTCGTCGCGAAAGTGGATCGCGCGGACCAGCAGCAGCGCCTCGGGTGGACCGCGAAGGCCCCCCGCTGGGCCATCGCCTTCAAATTTCCGGCGCAGCAAAAAGAAACGACCATTGTGGGCGTCCGGTTTCAGGTGGGCCGCACCGGCACGCTGACGCCCGTCGCCGATCTGGAGCCGGTCAGCGTGGGAGGCGTGGTGGTTTCCACTTCCACTCTCCACAATCAGGATGAGATCGAGCGGCTGCAAGTACAGATTAACGACCGGGTACTGGTGGAGCGGGCGGGCGATGTGATTCCGAAGATCGTGCGCAAGGTCGCCGACGGCAACAATCGCCGCCCCATTGAAATGCCCACGGCTTGCCCCGTCTGCGGCGGCGAAGTGGTCCGCGCCGAAGGTGAAGCGGCCACGCGCTGCATCAACACCAACTGCCCGGCGCGCCTCAAAGAGTCCATTCTGCACTGGGCCGCGCGCGGTGTGATGGACATCGACGGCCTGGGCGACGCGCTGGTGGATCAACTGGTGGACACGGGATTGGTGAAAAACGTCACCGATCTCTACGGACTGAGACTCGAAGCGCTTGTGGATCTGGAGCGCATGGGCAAGAAATCCGCAGAAAAACTACTCGCCAATATCGAGCGATCCAGGCGTGCGCCGCTGCCGCGACTGCTGAACGGCCTCGGCATTTCCTTTGTGGGCGAGCGCACCGCGCAAATTCTGGCGGAAACGTTCGGCGATCTGGACAAGATCGCGGCGGCCAGCGAGGAAGAACTGCAAAAGGCCGAAGAAGTGGGTCCGAAAGTGGCAGGCAGCATCCGCCGCTTCTTTGAAGAGCGGCACAACCGGAGCCTGGTGGAGAAGTTGCGAGCCGAGGACTTTTCGTTCACTTACGCTATTACCCGCAAGACCGGGGCGCTCACGAATCTGACGTTCGTGCTCACGGGCGCTCTGCCCACCCTTTCGCGCGACGACGCCAAGGTTCTGATTGAAACCGCGGGCGGAAAAGTCGCCGGGTCGGTCAGCAAGAAGACGAACTACGTTGTCGCGGGAGAAGAGGCCGGGTCAAAGCTCGACAAGGCACGTGAGCTGGGCGTCGCGGTGATCGATGAGGCACGGCTGTTGGAGTTACTCGGATAAATGGGACGTCTGCGCGACATACTGGTTTCCTGGGGTCCACTGGGCGTGTTCCTGCTGGCCACCGTCGAATCCATGGGGCTTCCGAACCCGGGAGGCACCGACGCCATGGTGATCATCGCGGCCATCGCCAATCCTCGAACCGCCCTGTTGAGCGGCGCGCTGGCGGCGTCAGGGTCCTTGCTCGGCAGCCTGGTGTTTTACGAAATCACACGAAGAGGCGGCGAAAAACTACTGGCGAAATACACCTCCAGCCCGCGTGGCCGGCGATTCCGGGCGTGGTTTCATCATTATGGATTGGTTACGGTGTTCATCACCGCCCTGGTGCCCATCCCCGTTCTGCCTTACAAAGTGTTCGCCGCCTGCGCCGGGGCGACAGCCGTGCCGCGCGCTAGACTCCTGCTGGTGCTGGCCGCGGCGCGATTTCCGCGCTATATGGGGATGGCCTACCTGGGCGCACGGTTGGGCGAAAACTCATCCGTATGGCTGCGCGCGCACGTCTGGCACCTGGTGGTAGCCGCGGCGGCCATCACATTGCTGCTGTGGGGCCTGATCCGGATCGCCGAAGCCCGCGGGATCGCCACGCCCGGCGCCACCCCGGTACAATAGAAGAGTACAACGTTTCGCATGGTCTTAACCTCCATCACCGACGAAATTCTGGACCTGAAACGCCAGCGCAAGGCCATGATCCTGGCGCATCACTACCAGAATGCGGAGATTCAGGAACTGGCCGATTCGGTGGGCGACAGCCTGGAGCTGGCCCGCCAAGCCCGCGAGTTCAGCGGCGATGTGATCGCCTTCTGCGGCGTCTGGTTCATGGCGGAGACCGCCAAGGCGCTGAACCCGGACCGCGTGGTGATTGTCCCGGACGCCAACGCCGGGTGCAGTCTGGTGGATGCCTGCCCGGTGCAAGAACTGCGCGCCTTCAAGCGGATGCATCCCGACCATGTTGTGGTTTCCTACATCAACACGTCGATTGAAGTGAAGGCGGAAAGCGACATCCTGTGCACTTCGCGCAACGCCGTGAAAATCGTCAATTCCATTCCCGCCGCGCAACCGGTGCTCTTTCTTCCCGACATTAACCTGGGAAACTACGTCATGCGGCAGACCGGCCGACAAAACATGAAGATCTGGCAAGGCGCCTGCATCGTGCACGCAACGTTCCCCGCCCGGCGCGTGAGTAGGGCCCGCGCGGAGCATCCCACCGCACTGGTGGCCGCGCATCCGGAATGCCCGCCCGATGTTCTTTCGATGGCCGATTTCATCGGGTCCACGTCGGCCATCGTGGATTGGGTGGAGACGCAGGCGGCCCAGGAATTCATCATCATGACGGAGAGCGGCATCCGCTACTCGCTCGAACGCGTGGCCCCCGGCAAGACGTTCCACTTCGTCGCGAACGAAAATTGCAATTGCAGCGAGTGCCCCTACATGCGGCTCAACACGCTCGAAAAGTTGCGCGACGCGCTGGACACCTTGAAGCCCGAAGTGGAGCTTTCCACCGAACTGATGGAGCGGGCGCGCCTGCCTATCGAGCGCATGCTGGCGGTGCGATAAAACCAATGACCCCATTGATCGACACCTTCGGACGCACGCACGACAATCTCCGGATCAGCGTCACGGACCGCTGCAATATCCGGTGCTTCTACTGCATGCCGGAAGAGGTGAAGTTCGAGCC
>CAMAUG010000019.1 GCA_945861255.1 Candidatus Sulfopaludibacter sp. SbA3 | reverse complement strand
CTGCGCGCCGCCCCGCTCAGAGCCGCCTCGGCCAGCGCCGTCTCCGCGTAAGACATGTTCAATCCCACCCAGTGCAGTTGCTGCGTCGTCACGTTCCACCATCTGGGAATCACCGCGCTCTGAATCATCTGGGGT
This sequence comes from Candidatus Sulfopaludibacter sp. SbA3, assembly GCA_945861255.1. Taxonomy (GTDB): domain Bacteria; phylum Acidobacteriota; class Terriglobia; order Bryobacterales; family Bryobacteraceae; genus Palsa-187. The sequence goes on along the minus strand of CAMAUG010000019.1, from coordinate 22,109 downwards.
ACCAGATCGCCCCAAATCAGAGCCTGTTCACGCGATGGGATCAGAAAGTTTTGTTCGGCCTCGGCCAGAGCGTAGGGCAGTGAAATCAGCGATCCCGTCAGCCGGCCTCCGGCATTCATGGGCCAGCCTGATCCCGCCACGGACGTGGCGGACCAGGTCCGGTGGCGGTCGTTGGAGCCATAAAAATCGTGGTTGCGCACGAACGACGGGTTCGTATAGAGCACTTGCGCGCCCGGGGGGGCGTAGTGAATGTAGTTGAGGCCCACCAGGGTATCGCGGAGCACCGGCGCCAGCATGCCCCGGACGTCCCGAAGCTTCTGCGGATCGGCGCCCGCTTTATCGATGGCCGCGCGTAGATTCATTTTGCGGAGGAGCTCGATGTGGTGATCCGCCCAGTAGCCCGCCGCCATTTCATTGCGCTCCCGCGTGGTGAGCGTGGCCCGCGGCAAGTTCACTTCCGTGATGCGCGACGCCAGCCGTGCGAGCTGCGCGGGGTCCTGTTTCTGCCCTCCCGCGGCGCTCTCCAGGCGGTCCGCCAGATTGAACAGCGTGTCCAGGGTCACCAGCCTCTGCGCGTCGAACACGCGCGTCATTTCCTGGATCATTTGTTGATGCGCCTCGGAAAGCCGTGCGGCGCCCGCGGCTCTGGTACCGGCCAGCAGATCCAACAAATGATCGTGCGTGGAGCCGGCGGCGGGCGCCTTCGCCGCCGTCAACAATATGCGTACGCCCTTCTGGCCCGCGTCGAAAACGTCACGCGGATTCTGGATCTTCGCAAAAAGCTGCACGATGCCGAAGAGCGCCGCATCGGCGCCGGATTCGGGGATAGTCCGTTGCCGCGCGAAGATCTGCCAAAATCCCGTGAGCGCCTGCATCACGCCGGCGGCGTCCGACCGCAGCGTGATGTCCCCCATTTTGCCGATGGTGCGGGCCGCTTCCAGAAACGCAAGGATGGTGGGGTTCGATATCCCGGGCGATTCGGCCAGCAACGAATACTGCGCGCCCAATGTCCGGTAGTCGGCAATCAACGCCATGGTGGTGTTGGCGTCCAACGGCTCCGCGCGATTGCGATCCACGTTGGTGAGCAGCATGAAGATCTGGAGCGGTTCGTTTTCGGTGACCTTCCGCGCCATGCCGAACAACGCCTCCAGCACTTCCTCGGGTTCCTTCCAACCCGGCGCCGCGCGCGCCAGACGTGAATCGTACTTGGCTAGTCCCTTGCCGGAAAACAGATTTTTCCACACGTCGATTCCGCCGGGCAGATGAGGCTTGCCGTTCTGGTCCATCCGCAAGCGCGTGGTCAGCAGGATCAGGTCGGTATTGGCGCGGAACACGGGGCGCGCGGGCCCGGGACTGGTGACGCGTCCCCGCAGCGCGGTGTAGTAACGCTTCAGATGATCGGGCTCGGTGAGATATTCCTGAGTCGGGCCGCTGATGCGCGCCACACCATCGAAATAAGACGCCAGCCAGCCGTCGTCTTTTTCCACCAGCCGCTCGAAGAACACGGCTCCCCGGTCCGGTGCGATTCCCGCCAGGTCAGCCCACGCGCGTTCGGAGCGCGCTCCTCCCGGCACCACGGCGCGTCCATCGCGCACCTCGAACATCGACCCAAAGAAATCCAGCACGTGCGCGTAAATCTTGGCCTTCTGGGCCGGCATGTCCTTGCGGATTTGGTCCGCGGTCGCAGGATCGAGCGAGGCCATCGCCATATACAGGCGGCACAGCGCCGGATCGCTCAAGAAAAAATCGATGAATTCGGGCTGGGGCTGGTCTTTATTGGCGCCGCTTTTCGCAGTTTCCTTGGGCTGCCAGTAGTCGGCGCCGTGCAGCACCACGAGGCGCGAGGGCCTGTAATCCAGCGTAAAAGGACGGTTGGTGCGCAGGGCCTGCTCCAGATCGGAAAGCGGGAAGCCGGAATCGATGGTGATGAACGCGCGCGTGGCGTTGACGGTTTCGAGGACGACGTCGGATCCGCATCCGCCGCGCATACGGTACCCCAGAATCCGCAACAGGTCTCCGGTGAGGGTGGATTCACAAGTATCGATCTTCAGCGTCTTATCGGAACCCGTCAGTTTTTCGATTTCACGCGCCTGGGAAAGATACCGGTTCACCAGCTTCAAATACTCGGTGGGCTCCAAGGAGTCCGTGGCGCGGCTGGCTGAATAACCGTTGAGGTTGATGTTGTGCGCGAGAGACGTCAGGAAGTCCCGCGCGCCCACATCCGGAGACACAGCGGTCATCCGCGCGAAGGAGCGCAGGGGCCCCGGTATTTCAATGTAGCCGCGCGCGGCCTCCGCCTCTGCGGGCGCAACAGGCGCGAGCGTCAGGCCACTGCCGCCCGCTGAGCGGAACTCTTCCAGGTGGCGGCCGGCCGAAGCGCGGTCGCCGGCCAGCAAGGCCAACAGTACCTGCCGTCTTGCGATGCGGGCGCGTTCCGCGGCGCTGGCGTTGTTGCGGGCCAGCAATTGACCAAGGCGTGCATAGGCGTCGCGCGCGCCGGGATCGTGATGGCGGTCCAGGAATTCGGCGTAAGCCTCGGCGGCCAGCGGATCGTTGGGCGCGCTCTGCGCGGCACGCTGTAGTTGCTCGCGCGCATCCGCTCCATCGCCCCTGGCTTCCAAACGCCAAGCCTCCCGCGAGAGATCCTGGCCGCATAACCCCACCACCACCGCGCATGCCGCGGCGAACTTCAATACAAGCCGCATCACCCGTCTCCTTTGGCGGAAGGCGAAGCCGCCGCGCGCAAAAGCGGGCAAGATTCTCAAACGCCGCCCCTGCAACGACCACTCCGTCACCTATTGGTTAAACATACTATCACTCTCGGAAGCTGAATGGGAGGAGGGACGTGGTTGGGTGGTTCGTGGCCGGCCGTAACCTCCCTCAGCGCGGCAACACAGCCATCACCACGACCACGACAAGCCACCTCCTGCTTACGCTCGGCGGAAACCTGGAACCCGGCATCAAAGGACGGATTGCGGGCCAAACGGGGCGTTCAAAACGGCCAGCGATGAAATCGCCGTAGCGTCCACGTCGCGATGGCCGCGCAGGTCAGCACGCCAGCGACGAAGGCATAAGGCAGCAAGCGGTAGCCGAGTTCCATCTCGAACTGCTTGCTCTGTAGCGGCAGGATGACGCCGCCCATCCGGGCTTGGCGCGCGCTGCATTGAGGACAGCGGGACAAGGAAGCTCCCAGCACGAACAACAACTGCTCGAACCAGCCGCGCGACGTGGCGCGGTGGAGATCGCGGCATCCGCAGCGTCTGCACGAGCCGGAGTGGGAATCCGGATTGGGGATGAATCGGTCGCCTGCGTGCCTCGTCTCCATAACGGCGGGTCCTCCTCCCGCTCTCTGCATATTGTACAAACAAAGCCGCCGGAAATTCCGGGCGTGGGGGAATAAGCAGGTAGGGAACGTGGCTTTTATCTTTCGTGCCTCTCGCCCTGGACGTGTCGCTCCGCCGGCGCCGCGTGAGCCGCGTGCGGATTGTGCGGATATGCCTGGCCGGCCTGCTCTATGTGACGCTTATGATCTCTTCGAGGATCGCTTCGGGGGGGAAATGCCGGGCAGGCCAGACCTGCGCTCCGCCCATGCCCCCGGATATGTTTGTGGCGACCCTGACGGTTCCGGGAACCGGAACACCGGTACGCCTGGCCTATAGGGATTCGGCGCACGACGGCGCCGGACTGCCGGTGATGGTGCTGCTGCACGGCAGTCCGGGAACCAGCGACGTCTTCTTGAAGTTAACGCCGCTGTTGCCGCCGGGGCTCCGCGTAATCGCGCCGGACCTGCCGGGCTTCGGACGCTCCACGCGGCAGGTGCCGGATTATTCGTTCCGCGCGCACGCCCGCTACGTGCTCGCATTGCTGGAGGAACTGAACATCGCCAGTGCGCAGATCGTGGGCTTCAGCATGGGCGGCGGCGTGGCGCTGTCGATGGAGGATCTGGCGCCCGAGCGCGTGCGTTCCATCGTGATGCTTTCCGCTATCGGGGTTCAGGAGCACGAATTGGCGGGGAGTTACGGATGGAACCACGCACTGCACGGGGCCAAGTTGGGCGCTCTCTGGTTGGCGCGTGAGGGCCTTCCGCACTTTGGGGCGTTGGACCGCTGGGATCTCGACATGTCCTATGCGCGGAACTTTTTCGATTCCGACCAGCGGCCTCTGCGCCGCATACTGGAAAGTTATCGCGGACCCTTACTGATCGTGCACGGGACCCGGGATCGTAATGTTCCGGTGGCGGCCGCCCTGGAGCACCATCGGCTGGCGCCGCAAAGCGAACTGGTGCTGTTGGACGAGAGTCACTTCATAACGTTCAGGCATCCAGAGGCGTTCGCCGGAACGCTGGGCAAGTTCCTGCAGCGCCATGCGCGGTGATTCTCGCGTCAGCGCTCTCCGGCCGGGCTAAAGACGGGCGGTGGACTGCGGAGTCGGCGGCGGGCGCAGCCGCTTCAATACCACTCGCAACGCCGCCAGAAGCGGGACAGAGAAGAAAACGCCCATGACGCCCGCGATTTCGCCCCCGGCCAGCGCGCCGAACATCACAAGAAGCGGATGCAGTTGCACGCCCGCGCTCATCAACGCCGGTTGCAGCACATAGTCCTGCGCCAGGCGATAGACTCCGAAGAAGGCGAGCAGCAGAATCCAGTGCGGGTAACCGCTGAGCGCGGTGACACCCACGATGACCACCGCCGCGATGAAAGGTCCTACGCCCGGGATGAATTCAAGCAGGGCCGCGGCGCCGGAGAGCAACGCCGAATACGGCGCGCCGGTCAGGGCGAGGAACGCGAAATAACAAACGAAAGTGACCGCGGCCAGAATCACCAGCGCGCGCACGTATTCGCTCAGCACGGTTCGCAGATCGGAAAGCAGCGCGGCCGCCAAAGGACGCCTGGATTCGTCGAATGCCCGGATCAGTGATCGGCGAATCGCCTTGCCGTCTTTCAAAAAGAAGAACGCGAGAATGGGGATCAGGACGCCGCTCATCACGGCTCCGGCGCCGGAGACCACTTGCTGCAAGGCGCGCATTAGCAACGGAAAGACGTTCTGTCCGATCTCCTGCAACCGTTCGTCCGCCACAGCGGCGATGCGCTCCCGAATGGGTTCGAGCCAGGACGGCAGAGGCAGTCGATTCAACGGATTTCCGCTGAGCGCCTCGGGGAGCCGCTGCGCCAGCTGCCGCGCTTCTCCGGTGATGGCGGAAACGATGGCCGCGAAGATGGCCGCCAAGCCAGCCAGTAACAGGATGTAGACGACGGCCAGCGCCGCGGCGCGCGGAAACCGCACCGGCGTGAAGCGCTCCACCAGCGTGACCAAAGGCGAAAGGATCAGCGCGAGAAACATGGCCAGTGCGAACGTGACCAGAGTATCGCGGATCAAATACACCAACACGACGGTCAGGGCGAATAGAAACCAGGTCCATATACGCCGGAGAGCACGTGGTTCTAGGCCGAACATCGAATACCAGTGTAGTGGATGGCGAATGGGTGATAGCAGTGTTTCGCTACCATGGTTCAGAGGTAGCGAAACATGAAGCACGTCATCGTGGGTTGCATCCCGAGTTGCATTTTTTCGATATCGCTTGCAATGGCGCAACCGGCCCCGCCCACGCTTCGCGACGCGCAGACCATACGATTGTGGGCGGGCGCCGCGCCCGGGGCGCTGGGCGCGGCTGAAATCGATATTCCGGGCATGACCGCGTACCTGCCGCGCAGCACCCCGCCGGGGATGACCGCGATCATCGTCATGCCGGGCGGCAGTTACCGGAATCTCGCCATGAACCATGAAGGCCGCCAAGTGGCGAACTATCTGAATTCGGCCGGAGTCGCCGCATTTGTCCTGCAGTACCGGCTGGGACCGCGTTACCACCATCCGGTGGAACTGGAAGACGCGCAGCGCGCGATCCGCACGATCCGCTCCCATGCGGAGGAGTGGCACATCGCTCCGGATCGTATCGGGGTGATGGGGTTTTCCGCCGGGGGGCACTTGGCCGCCGCAGCTTCCACGCATTTTGATTCCGGCAAAACCCAAGCACAGGACCCCGTCGACCGCGCCGGCAGCCGGCCCGACTTCGCCATCCTTGGCTATCCGGTGATTTCGATGATCGAGCCATGGACGCATCAGGGCTCGAAAACCAACCTGCTGGGCGATCAGCCTTCGGCGGAGCTGGCGAGAAGCGTTTCCGTGGAACAGTCCGTGACGCCGGGCACGCCGCCCACGTTTCTATTTCTGACGAATGCGGACACGGCGGTTCCGGCCGAGAATGGCGTCGCGTATTATCTGGCTCTGCGCAAAGCCGGAATTCCCGCCGAGATACACGTTTTCGAAACCGGCCCGCATGGAGTTGGTCTGGCAACGAATGATGCGGCCCTGGGCGAGTGGCCAAAATTGTTGATGAACTGGCTGCGGGTCCACAAACTGGTTCAGTAAGATTGCCGGTAAGCGTACGGTCGTGGCGCGATGGTGGGCCACGAGGCACTCGCGGATTCAGCCGACCATTGCACTGTTCGGTCTGGCGCGCCGGACGCGCTGATGGGGCGCTGGACAACAAAGGGCGCCGCTATTAAGTACCCGGTCCCCTATGATCCACCCGCGGCTCGCTACACTACTACTACCATGAGTCCCGCTGAATCCATGCGCGCTAGGGTTGCCGAGCTTCAGGATCTGGAAGACAAACTGCGCGCGGGGGGCGGCGTCAAGAAGATCGACAAGCAGCACAAAGACGGCAAGCTCACGGCGCGCGAGAGAATCGCGAAGCTGATCGACCCCGGCGCGCTGTTCCTGGAAATTGGATTGTTGGTCGCGCACGATAAATACGACGGGCAAGCGCCCGGGGCGGGCGTGGTCACGGGCTTGGCGCATGTGGAGGGACGGCCCACCGTGATCGTCGCCAACGACGCGACGGTGAAGGCGGGCGCGTGGTGGCCGGAGACCATTCACAAAATTCTGCGCGCTCAGGAAATCGCCATGCGCAACCGGCTGCCCATCGTGTACCTGGTGGATTCGGCGGGCGTCAACCTGCCATATCAGGACGGCATCTTCCCGGGCCAGTACGGCGCGGCGCGCATCTTCTACTACAGCTCGCTGATGCGGCGGAAGCTGCGCGTTCCGCAGATCGCCGCCGTGATGGGGATGTGCATCGCGGGCGGCGCTTATTTGCCGGCATTGTCGGACGTCATCATCATGGTGGAAGGCACCAGCTTCATGGGGCTCGGCGGGCCGAATCTTGTGAAGGGAGCCGTGGGGCAGTCAGTGGACGCGGAATCGCTGGGCGGCGCCAGGTTACATACGCGCATCAGCGGCGTGGCGCATTACGCGGCGAAGAACGACGACGAGTGTCTGCGGATGATCCGCGCGCAGATTGCCCGGCTGCCGGAGGCTCCGCCGCGCCACCCGCCGGGCGCCACGCCGGCCCAACCGGCCGAAGGTCTCTACGACGCGCTGCCCGCGGATCATCGCCTGCCGTACCACGTGGAGGAGATAATTGCGCGCATCGTGGACGCCGGAGATCAGCAGGAATTTCAGCCCGAGCACGCTCCGGAAATGTTGTGCATGCACGCGCATTTGAGCGGACGCGCCATCGGTGTGATCGCCAACCGCCGAGGTTTCCTGAAGACCAGCGGCGGGCCGCGCATCGGCGGTATCGTCTACACGGAGTCCGCGCGCAAGGTGGCGTATTTTGTCGAAAACGCCGAGCGCGCCGGAATGCCCATGCTTTATTTGCAGGACGTCTCCGGATTCATGGTGGGCGGGGATGTGGAAAGCGAAGGCATCATCCGCGCGGGGGCGGAGATGGTGGAGGCGATGGCCTGCGCCACGGTCCCGAAAATCGTGCTGACGTTGAATCACGCCAGCGGCGCGGGCTACTACGCGATGGCCGGCCAGGGCTTCGACCCGCACTTCACGTTCGCCTGGCCCACCGCGCGCATCGGCGTGATGGAGGGTGACGCCGCCGTGCAGGCCGTACACGGCCCGGAGCTTGCCGCGTGCAAGGCGCGTGGCGTGCCCGTGCCGCAGGAGTTGGAGCAGCGCATCGCGCGCACACGCGCCGATTACGACCGCTGGCTGGACGCCAAGTACGCCGCCGCGCGGGGACACGTCGACGCGTTGATAGACCCCCTGGCCACGCGCCGGGTGCTGGCTCTGGCGCTTGAGGCAGCCAGCGCCCGCGGAAATCGCGAACACCTGGCTTTGGAGACTTTATGAGCTTACGGATCGAGCAGGACGGACGGCTGCGGCGCATCACCCTGGCCGGCGTGGCGCAACGCAATCTGTTGGACGCGGTATCCGCGGCGCGCCTGCTGGAGGAACTGCGCGACGCGGCGGCGGACGACGGCAGCGGCGCGATCCTGATCGACGCCGATGGCCCCGTGTTCTGTTCGGGCGTCGAAGGCGAGGCCGCCGCCGAGTTGTTCAGCATCAGCCGCCGGATCTCCAAGCCCCTGGTGGCCGCGGCGCAGGGCGTGGTGATTAACGGAGGCGTGGCGCTGCTGGCCAGCGCGCACGTGGTGGTGGCGGCGCAAGGCACCAGCTTCGGCCTCACCGATATCCGCGAAGGCAAGTGGAACGAGGAAATTTACCGCGCCGTGGCGGGCGCGATCGGCGAGCGGCGCGCGTTGGAGCTGAGCTTGACGGGCCGCATCTTCACCACTCCCGACGCCGTGGCCTGGGGCCTGGTGCACACCGCCGCGCCCGCCTTCGAACTGGACGACCGCGCGACAGGCATCGCCACGGCCCTGGCGAACGCGAACGTGGAAGCGGTGCGGGCCGCGCTGCGGCGGTAGAAGTTCCGGCGCCCGCGTTCCGTTGCGGGCTTATCAAGGCCGTGAATCCGATACACTGAGACTTCAGTTAACCCACATGGAAACCAAACTTCTTTACGAATCTCTAGACAAGGTGGCGGCCGATGCCGTCGCGGTGGTGCTGTTTGAGGAAAGCGAAGCCCCGGCGTATGCGAAAGCCTGGATTGATGAGTTGAAGGCCTCGGGTGAGTTCGCGGGCAAGGCTGGGGAGATGGCCGTGCTGCATCAACCGGCGGCGCTCAAGGCGAAGCGGTTGATCGTCGCCGGCGGCGGCAAGCGCGATAAGTTTGACGCGGCGGCGCTGCGGCGCGCGGTGGGCTCGGTGGTTCGCTCCGCGAAGCAGAAGGGCGTCAAGACGCTGGCGTTCGCTCTGGATGGTCCGGTGGCGAAAGCGGCGGCGGCGGAGGCGGCAGTCGAAGGCGCCATCCTCGGCAACTATGAAACGGACGTTCATAAGACATCGTCGAAGGAATCGAAATCGCTGGATGCGTTTCATCTGATCGCATCGCCCGACGGCGCGGAACTGGAGGCGGCGTTTGAGCGCGGGCGCATTCTGGCGGAGTCGCAGAACTTCGCGCGCGACCTGGTGAATGAGCCGGCCAATCGCATGACGCCGCTGGTAATGGCGGACCGCGCGCGGGCCATGGCGGCCGAAGCGGGCCTGGAATACGAAGTGTTGGACGAAGCGAAGATGCGGGAGCTGGGCATGGGGTCTCTGCTCGGCGTGGCGCAGGGATCGACGGAGCCGCCGGCCTTGATCATCGTGAGATATCGGCCTCCGGCCTCCCCTAAATCCACGGATCATCTGGCGCTGGTGGGCAAAGGCGTGACCTTCGACAGCGGCGGCATTTCCATCAAGCCCGCCGAAGGCATGGAGAAAATGAAGTACGACATGGCGGGCGGCGCGGCGGTGCTGGGCGCCATGCGTGCCATCGCGCGGCTGAAGCCTTCCATTCCCGTGACGGCGTTCGTGCCAGCGGTGGAAAACATGGTCAGCGGGCGCGCGCAGAGGCCGGGCGACATTGTGACTTCGCTCGACGGCAAGACGATTGAGGTCCTCAACACCGACGCCGAGGGGCGGTTGATTTTGAATGACGCCATGACGTACGCCAAGCGCCAGGGGTGCACGCACCTGGTGGACGTGGCGACGTTGACGGGCGCGATTGTGGTGGCGCTGGGTTACGTCAACGTGGGCGCCTTCACCAATGACGAACCGCTGCTGGGCAAGGTGATGGCTGCCGCCAAGGACCAAGGCGAGAAGATGTGGCACATGCCGCTCGACGACGATTACAAGGATCTGCTGAAAAGCGCGTTCGCCGATCTGGCGAACATCGGCGGACGGTGGGGCGGGGCGATCAGCGCGGCGTGGTTCCTGAAGGAATTCGCGGGCGATACGCCGTGGGTGCATCTGGATATCGCGGGCACGGCGTGGCTGGAAGAGACCAAGCCGTACATGGCGAAGGGTCCTACCGGCGTCACCGTGCGGACGTTCGTAAAGTTAGCGATGGGCTGGTAATGAATATACTCGCAATTGGCGCGCATCCCGATGATATTGAATTCGGCTGCGCACACGTACTGATTCAAGAAGCCCGGCACGGGCATCGCGTGAAACTGCTGGTGCTTTCGCGCGGGGAGGCGTCTTCAAACGGGACGACGGAAGAGCGCGAAGCGGAGGCGCGCGACGCAGCGAAACTGATCGGCGCCGAGATCGCGTTCCTGGACTTCGGCGGCGACTGCCACATGGAGCGCACCCCGAAGAACGCATTCCATCTGGCGGCGGAGATCCGCCAGTTTCAGCCGGCCGTCGTGCTGGCCCCCCACCCCGATGAGAATCAGCATCCCGATCACGCCGTGGTGGGGAGCCTCACTCGCGATGCGTGCCGGTTCGCGCGCTACGCAGGCCTGGACACGTTGAAGGGCTTCGCTCTGCCGGGTACGGCGGCGCACGCGGTGGCGGCGCTCTATTTTTACGGCATCACCGCGGAGTTCGGAAAGCCGGACGTGGTGGTGGATATCTCCGATGTGGTCAAAGACTGGGAGCGCGCGATGCAGTGCCACGCCAGCCAGATGCAGACGCGGGCTTACGCGGATCTGAGGCTTTCAGCGGCGCGCAATCTGGGGCTGTCCATGGGAGTGGAATACGGAGCCGGATTCTATGCGAACGATCCGGTGCGGGTGGGAGCGCTTTCGGAACTGGGGCTTTCGTCGCGGTGGTTTTAGGGAACCTGGACGGGGCATGTCTCGTACTGGCTTGTGGAGGTTGCCGTCATGTTCTGCACTCAATGCGGTGTTCAGATTGAGGAAAACGATAAATTTTGTTCGCAATGCGGGCTGGCCACGCCGCTGGCGGGCGCGCCGGCCAGGTTTGCCAAACGGGACCCGAACCGGTTGCGAAGGTCCTTGCGGGACAAGAAGCTAGGCGGAGTATGCGCCGGGCTGGCCGAATATCTGGACGTGGATGTGGTGTTGGCGCGGTTGCTGGTGGTAGGGGGCACGATTATTAGCGGCGGCCTGGGACTGCTAGTCTATCTTGCCGCGTGGATCATCGTCCCGCTGGAGAGGCGCGATGAGGTATTCCACTCCGCCGCCGCGCCCGCCAGCCGTTAGTTGTCTCTCTTCCGGCCGGTGCTGCTTATCGGACGCCTTACAAATTTAGGAGGCCTCCATTCCGCGAGATTTAACCCGCCCACGGCGACGGGACCGCTGTTTATAGAGCGCCGCGACACTGCGCTACCGCTAATTATAGAGCGCCACGACGGGCGCTGCCGCTGATTAAAGCGCGGCGGCCCGCGCTACCGCAATTTATTAAGCGCGACGGCATCGCGCTGTCACTACTTATTGAGCGCGGCGACGCGCGCTGTCACTATTTATAGAGCGCGGTGACACGCACTCCATCGCACATCACGTACGCGCGGAGGCTAGCACCCCGCGCATGTCGTGGCCTGATTTCCGATGGGGAACCCGGCTTCTTGCCCACACTGTACACGGCGCTCGCGGCGGGAGCCTGGAGTTGAAACGATACGGCGTTGGTAATGGGGGAGAAACGCTGTTGCGAATGCGCGTGAACACATGCGCATTCGCAAGTGGCGTGATAAAATGACCATTCGCGCGATTGACCGCATGCGAATGGTCTCCATTTTCGTAACATTGTTCCTGGGGTGCCCGGCGTTCGCGCAGATGTTGCCGAGCTTCGGGTTCACCAGAGTCGCTGCGCCGCCGAATTTCTATGGAGCCGTGGCGGTTGGGGATTTCAACGATGACGGAAACCTGGACATCGCCACGGGAAGTTGTGGAAGTGTGCAGGCAGGGTTCGGGATTTCGCTCAACACCGCTCGGAGCACCGATTCGATCGCGTTTGGCGGCCCAATACTGAATCCATATCCGTATTGTGTGCAGTCCATTTACGTGGCCGACGTGAACCGGGATTCCCGCTTAGACGCGATTGTGTCCGCCGATGTCGAAGGGAAGGTCACGATCCTGCTTGGACAAGGGAACGGCACAGTGAAGAAGGGAGCGGAGTATTCAATTCAGCCAACAGACGCTACATCCTATCACTGGCCGAAGCGACTGGCCGTGGCTGATTTCGACGGCGACGGCAACCCGGATTTCGCGGTGGGAAACGGCAGCCGAATGGACATATGGCTCGGATGGGGTGACGGAACGTTCCGAATCGGGTCGAGCCAGGATCTGTTAACAGTGCTTCCCTGGCTCCTGGTGGCCGGCGATTTCAACAAAGACGGCATACAGGATCTTGCGGCATTCTGTAGGCCCTCTCACACGCCATGGATTTCCCGTGTGTTCGTTTTCGACGGGCACGGCGACGGGACGCTCGCGGAGCCTCGACGTTACGAAGTGGCGGGTGACCCGTCAAGCGCGGAACTTTTAGCCGCCGACATGAACGGAGACGGCGAGGACGATCTGATCTTGTGGATGAGCGGGCAGACCGAGGTCTATTTGAATCATGGCGATGGTACATTTTCACCGAGCGTTTCCAGCGTTTGTTTCGGCTGTTCTGCCGCTGTTTTCGCCGTCGCAGCCGATATTGATGCCGATGGCAGGACGGATCTGATTTCACCTAATGGGGGGGCAGGGCTGAGCCACTGGATGCACATCATGGTAGGCGCCGGCGACGGTAGGTTTTGGTCCGTGCTCCATTTCCCCAGCGCGACGCTGCCGGGACGGATCGCACTTGGTGATTTCAATGGCGACAGGCGCCTGGATATGTTCGCGATACCTTCCTCCAGCGGGTCCCCGGGCGAAAAAGCGACTGTATGGCTTGGGAAGTCCGCGCCGCATCTTGTGGTTTCGGTAACCCAGGACCGCCCGGTGTACAACGACGAACCAACAATGCCGTTCACGGTAAGGATAGGGAACGCGCCGTGAGCTGAACCACTCTCCGCTCCGGTGGTGGTTGAGGTCATCAACTCCGAGGGCCTACCCGAGCGCACGGAGGAGGGATGGACGTGCGGATATGAATCGTCTTCCTATCTCCTTCATCTCTGCCGCCGGAGTGATGTACTCGGGCCAGGCGAAAACTACCCTCCCATCCATTTTGTAGTTGAGACTCCACGTTTCCTCGATTATTCTACGTCGTATGTACGGATCAAAATTAGCGGCGGTGGATTTGTGCCGGTGGATGCCGTGGGGACTGTGAGCGTTATTCCTAATGCTCAAACGTGCATGCTTGCGGTGAGCCCGTATCCATCGCTGTCCGTGAGTGCGAGCGGTGGTCGTGTTGAGACTCGAGGGATTGGAACCACTGGCATGGGAGGTGGGTGCCCTGTAACGGTCACGCCGAAAACGGACTGGATCCACCCAGTGGACATCTTCACATATGAAATTGAACCGAACCAGACAGGCGCACAGCGAATTGGTGAGATCGAATTCAGCAGCCTTGTGGGTTGGAAACGAACATTGCGCATCGAACAATCGGCGGAGGGATGTGTGTATGACGTCTCAGTCAATAATAGTGTTCTGGCTGCGGTGAACGATAACGGCGGGGGCGTCTTCGTGAGCGTATCCACTGGTCCAGGATGCACATGGAACGCCTCGTCGAATGTGAACTGGCTGGCAAATCCATACATTGCCCCATTCGGGGCGTTTTTCACGCTTGAGACGAATCCAGATTCAAAGCCTAGGATGGGCACCGTTACTGTGGCGGGTAAGGCGGTTTCCGTTTTTCAATGCGGAACGGCGGACCCGGTTTGTGTATATTCGCGCCCCGTGACTGCCTCGCTGGCGCACTACGCAACTGGGGCTGGGTGGGATGCCACAATACACGTCGTGAATACAAGGAACACACCCGCGCTTACACCAGGCGGGTTCTATACGGACAGCGGGTTTGAGACTACCCTCCCGATGTTGGACGAGGACGAGAATAAAGGCACCGCGAGCCCGTTACGAGACCGTTTCCTCATGCCCTACGGCTCCCGAGTGCTTCACACGTCGTATGCCGACAGTAGTCTACGAGCGCACACGGGATCCGTACAAACGTCGTTTGACGCAGGGGTGGATGCGTTCATCCGCTTCTCCTATGTGCCGAACGGGCAGGAAGCGCTAGTTCCGATGGAGACCCGTAACGCGGCGGCGTATTCGTTTGGGTTCGACAATACGAATGGCTATGCGGCAGGCGTGGCTGTGGCGAATGTATCGGGACAGAGCGCGACGATTCCGGTGAAGATCCGGGATGACGCGGGGTCGGTGTTGGTGTCCGATACGATTTCGCTTCCGGAGAATGGGCAAACGTCATTCGTGCTGAACCAGCAGTTCCCCGCGACGACGAACAAAGGTGGCTCGATCGAGTTCGGGACGCCGGCGGGAGGGCGCATCAGTGTATTGGGAATCCGGGCGTCGTCACAATTGCAATTCACTTCGATCCCAGTGGTGGCAAGTGATGATCCGGGCAGCGGATCGCTCGGGCAGTTCGTCTCCGGCGGCGGATGGACGACGACCATTGAGGTGCTCAATACGGCGGACGTGCCGAAGGAGGCGCGGCTCACATTATTTCAGGACAACGGTGAGCGGTTTGTAGCGCCATTGCGAATCGTGCAAACCGGGGTGGTGCAGAACGTGTCTGAAATCGTGGAGACGATTCCTGCTCACGGGCGGATGGTAGTGGAGACAGTGGTGGATTCGGGTTTTCCCGCGCAAGGCTGGGCACAGTTGCTGAGCACCGTGGGCGTGAGTGCGGTGGTGCGTTTCCAGTACAACTCAACGGGACAGGAATCCGTGGTTCCCCTCGAGGCCCGCAATGCGCCGGCGTATCAGTTGGCGTTCGACAACAGAGGCGGGCTCGCGACGGGCGTGGCTGTGGCGAATCTGGCTTCGGTGGCAGCAACTGTTTCGGTCGTGATTCGAGACCGTGATGGCGCGCAAATCGGAACCGGAACTGTGACCCTGCCACCGCAGGGTCACACGGCGTTCATGCTGGTGGACCGTTTCAGTTCCGCCGTGAATCGGGCGGGAACCGTGGAATTTGGAACGCCACTTGGGGGCAGGATCGGCGTATTGGGCCTGCGCGCCACTCCTGCGGGAGCGCTAGTGACAATTCCGGTTATGGCTCCGTAGACATTCGAACTATGCCGCGCTGGCGCGGAGCGAGCACGCCGGGGCGCGGGCGCTGTATGAACAAGCGCGGCCGATGTACCAGGCGGTGGGCGCGCAGTTGGGGGAGGGCCAACTGCATCCAGAGTCTGGGGGACATCGCGCTGCGTAAGGGCGATGAGACGACGGCGGCGGCGAATTTCCGGGAGGCGTTGACGCTTTACAGGGGGATCGCGGAGCCGTATTCGATCGGGTTGGCGTTGCGCAGGCTGGCGCGGATGGAGCGTGATGCGGGGCGGCGGCGCGAGATGCTGGCGGAGGCGGTGGAGGGTGGACACGGGTGGGGTTTGACGGCTTGGTGGCGGAATTGCGAGCGGAGTTTCCGGGGGAGTGTTAGAAAACACTTACGAGTGCGGTCTTGCGCCCGGAAAAATGGGGACTGACGGGACAGACAGCCAATGGACTGAGCGTCCACTCCGGCGGCGCTCTACGCGACGCGAAGTTCGGCGGCACCGCGCTTTCCGGGTTTCACGACGATCTCCACATCGTGCCCCAGCGCGACCAGGAAACGCATGAGGCGCTCGACCGAATAACCCCGGAACTGGCCGGCCAGCATAGCCGAGACCTTGGGCTGATCGATCGCCATGAGCCGTGCCGCGGCCGCTTGGGTCAACTTTCGTTGCCGGATGATCCGGTCGATCCTCACGACCAGTCCTGCTTTGATCAGGTGTTCGCCGGCGCCGGCCAGGCCGAGGTCGGCGAATACGTTGCCCGTACTGAGCTCTTGTTCAAGAGCTTTTCTTTTCAGCATTTTTCACCTCACTGCTTTTCACCTCACCGCGCAACTGTTTGAGACGCTGCCGGACCGGTTCCATCCCGAACTTCGGTGTCGCGATCCCGGACTTGGACTTCTTCTGAAAGGCATGAATCACGTAGATCGAGTCCCCGATGGAGACCGAATAGACAGCGCGGTAAGTTCCGCTTGTATCATGGGCCGCAATTTCCATCACACCGCCGCCGAGACCATGGAGAGGCTTGGCCTTGGCGCTCATTTCGCCCAACTGCGCGGCGTACAACGCATAGCCGATGTCGTCTTGGACGCCGGCCGGAAACGACTTCACGTTGGAACGGGAATCGGCGAGCCACGTGAGTTTCTTCATCCGCTTGGGTATGCCTATATTGGCATAAGTCGCGGTGGCGTGTCAAACGGTTTCAGCGCGTGGGTTTTTGGAAGCTAAGTTCCGTGGGCATCGGCGGAGTCCATCTGTCCCGGCTTTGGCGCGGGCGCTCTATGAACAAGCGGGCGGATGTACCAAGCGGTGGGCGATCAGTTGGGGGAGGCCAACTGCATAAAGAGCGCGGGGGACATCGCGCTGCATGAGGGTGATGCGAAGAAGGCGGAGGCGGTGGAGGGGTGGATGCGGGTGGGGTTTGACGGCTTGGCCCGAAATTGTGTCAGTCTCGTCAGTCCCCATTCTTTTTGAGCCGGCACTTACCAGCGGCGCCCGAAACCTCTGCGGCCGAAGCCTCCGCCACCGAAGCCGCGGCCGTAGCCGTAGCCGAAGCCTCGTCCGTATCCGATTCCGATACCGATGCGAGGGCCGTAGAAACCTGGGTAGCCGAAGCCGCCCAAGCCTGGGCCCCAACCACCGTAGCCGCCGTAGCCGCCCCATCCACCATAACCGGGGCCCCAGACGTTGGGTTGGGCGTGCACAACGGTGCGGGGTTGGTCGCCGGGCTGGTTATAGTCGCCGGGGGTTACGTTGCGGAAAGCTTGCGGGGCGCGGGTGGTCGAGACCACCAGAGGGACGTCGACGCGGAAGCTGAGGACGGATTCGGGGAAAATAATGGTCGGGCGTCCACGGGTCAGAAGGACGCCGATGAGGGCGGCTCCGGCTCCGGCGCCCGCTCCCATACCGGCGGCCGCTCCGCCTTGGGCCGCCGCGCCGATGATCGCGCCGAGCCCCGCAGTGGTTCCGATGGCGGTGGCGTCGCGGCCCACCGAGCCGGGGCCTTCGTGCGCGACCAACTGAGAGCGCAGCGGAACTTGCGTGCCGTCGACCAGGGTGATTTCGGTAAGCTCAATACCCAGGCGCGAGGTGCCTTTGATGCGTCCGGCTTTTTTCGCTTCGGCGACGCGGCCGGCGATGGTCTGGCCGCGATCCGCTACGACGATGCCATCGACTACGATGGGCTTGACCAGGGATGCCGAGAAAACGTCGCCGGGCTGGCTGCGATCCGAAGAGAGGACCTGATTGACGCGGATGGTCATGAAGGTACCCGAGGGCACGGTGATTTGGGCGGGCAGGTTGGGCTGGCCCTGATAGCGCGGAGGAGGCGGCCCGTCCTGGCCCGGACGACGCTGGAATCCGCCACGCTGACCGAGGCGGCGCCACCCGTCCGGCTCGCGCGCCTGCACATCTTGAGCGCGATAGGGACCGGGTTCGCGGAGATCGAGGTTCGAATCGTTGGATTCGAAGGGTGGTGGATCGGCGGTGTCCGGTTCCGGACCCAGCGGGGCGGCTTGCTGCGCGAAGGTCAGAGATGCCGCGGTAAAGAGGACTGCCAGCGTTCTTGTTGTTTTCATTTCTCTCGCCTCGTAAGAACTAGGGCATTCGACGTGCCAAACAGGATGGCCGGTTTTCCTTTGTAAGTGATTGACGTGACGATGGGCGGACGCGGTGCCGTTGCTTGAAAATCACCGTGCTGGTGGATTTGGGCCAGTGGCGGCAGGGCGTACACTCAAAGAGTTATGTTCCTGAAAAACGTGGCGCGGATGGCGCGATTCAATGCCGACAAGATGGGAAAAGTGGACGTGGCGCGAGGGGACGCGATGTTCGCGGGCCTGAATTGTTTTGAACCCGGGCAGGAACACGCGCTGCATTCGCATGCGGGGCAGGACAAGTTGTACTTCGTCCTGGAGGGTTCGGCGCGGGTGGTGGTGGGGGATCAGGAACAGACGCTGGAGGCGGGCGACGCCGCGTTCGCGGCTTCCGGCGTGCCGCACTCCATGCGCAATACGGGGAAGGCGCGGTTGATTGTGATGGCGGTGCTGGCGCCGCCTCCGCGAAATTAGCGGACTACCGTGTACTACCCAGGGGGCCAGGGCGCGCCCGTGCGGACCGCGTACCGCTAAAATGGGGAAATGCAGCCCGCCACCGACGAGTTCTACCGCATTCGAAAGCTTCCTCCTTACGTCTTTGCCGTCATCAATGAGATGAAGGCGAAGGCGCGGGCGGAAGGGCTGGATGTGGTGGATATGGGGATGGGGAATCCGGATGGCGCCACTCCGCGGCCTATCATCAACAAGTTGGTGGAGGCGGCGCGCAACCCGCGCAATCACCGCTATTCGATGTCGAAAGGGATTCCGAATTTGCGCGAGCAGATCGTCCAGCGCTACCAGCGTAACTACGGCGTCACGCTCGATGCGGAAAAAGAAGCCATAGTCACCATCGGCGCCAAGGACGCGCTGGCGCATTTGCTCTTCGCGGTGATCGGGCCGGGGGACACCGTGGTTTCGCCGAATCCGTGTTATCCGATTCATCAATACGGCGTGATCATGGCGGAGGGCAATGCGTGCACGCTGCCCATGCCGGACCCGGCTAGTTTTCTACAATCGCTCGAAGACGTCTACCGCTCGGCCGCGAAACCGCCGCGCATGATCCTGATTTCGTTCCCGCACAACCCCACCACACAGTGCGTGGATCTGGACTTCATGAAAGAGATCGTGCGGCTGGCGCGCCATCACGGCACGATGGTGGTGCACGATTTCGCCTACGCCGATATCGCCTTCGACGGGTACCGTCCACCCAGCATTCTGGAAGTGGAGGGCGCCAAAGAAGTGGCGGTCGAGATTTTTTCCATGTCGAAGAGCTACAACATGGCGGGTTGGCGGATCGGCTTCTGCCTGGGGAATCCGAAGATGATCGCCGCGCTCGCGCGTATCAAGAGCTACCTGGATTACGGCGTGTTTCAGCCGCTGCAAATCGCGGCGATCATCGCGCTGCGCGAGTGCGAGGAAGAGACCAGGAAAATTTGCGAAGTGTACCGCAAGCGGCGCGATGTGCTGGTGCAAGGGTTGAATCGCGCGGGCTGGCCGGTGGAGGCGCCGAAGGGCTCAATGTTCCTATGGGCGCCGATTCCGGAGCCGTATCGGGCGGCGGGATCGCTGGAGTTTTCGAAGACGCTGATTGAGAAGGCGCTGGTAGCGGTGTCGCCAGGCATCGGCTTTGGGCCCATGGGCGAGGGATTCGTGCGTTTTTCCTTCATCGAAAATCCGCAGAGGATCCGGCAGGCGACGGCGGCCATCAAGAAGATGTTCAAGGGGTAGAGGCGCCCGGCTCCCAGCGCGGAATCACCGCTCCCACCCGCCGTTGCTCCGTTCTAGCGTGGCTGGTACCATTGACAAATCAGTTTCACGGGACATTTGCGCCTATTCACGAGGATATGGCCAGAATATAGGAGGGATTTCATGGTCGTAAAAGATAAAGTCAACCTGTTATTCGACGTGGCTCCGGCGGAGAGAATTACGATACAGATTACGAAATCGGGAGCGGGCGGCGCAGCGAAGGTCGGCGATTTGACTAACGCCACTTGGGCGCCCAAGCCCGATGACAACGGAACCAGCGGCGGTTTCGCCGCTCCAGCGGCGGCTGGAAGCACCGTTAGTTTTGGAATTCTCTTCAACTTTATTCCGGCGCCGGCGCCGCCCGCATCCGGCGGCCCCGATACCTTTTCCGTGACCATCTCGGGGTCCAATGGCGGTTCGTTCCCGCAGCTTATTTTCGGGCCGGGGTTCACTACGCGGACGTATTCGTTTACGGTGGTGTAAAAAATGCGAATCAAAAAAGTGCACTGCGTGAGCCTCGCATTCCTCGCGGCGGGAACGGTGTTTGGCCAAGCCGCCGCGCCCGTGGATGCCGAGGCGCTGATGCGCCCCAAAATTGAGAGGATCAGAAATGCGAAAGCGGCCGCGCAGAAATTCCGCGCCGCCGGGAACACCGCACAGGCCGATGCCGCGGACGATGCGGTAGGACAGGAGGCGGGCGAACTTACGCCTTTCCTGCGGCCGTATCTGGAAGACCGCCTCAAACAACAGGGCTACCGGTTCGCGTTGTCGCAAATCGAAGAATCCAGATGGAACAAGCAGACCGGAACGGGGACGGCGGCCGCTGGGTCCACGTCCGTGGTCAGCAAGGGAAGCGTACCGGCGTTATTCGGCTTCGCCGTGGAAAACGGCGCGTTGACCCGCTCCACCAGCGGAACTGCCGTGACGTTTCGGGGATCGCCGGTCAACATCTACTCGGCGCTGGCAAAAGGCGGATATATTCCCGCTGGACCCGCGGTTCCACAACTGGATGGTTCCTTCGAATCGATCGCCAAGCGGGTGTCCTTTCATGTATCGTTCGACACCAGCCGTGGCAATGCCGCAAACGCCGCCAACGTACTGACGGGAGACAAGCAGCAGATTGCCGGCTGGGGAGCGCGTGTGGAGCTGGTCAACAAGCGCGATCCGCGCCGCAGCGAGTACAAGGCCGCGTGGGACGACTTGATGAACACCAAAGGACTTTCGTACATCAATGACATCAGCAGCCTGGAGGGCACCCTGCGGCTGCATCCGGCCGTTCTTGAATGGAGAACCAAACTGGCGGCCGATGCACTGAAGGCTACGGACGATCAGCTCCCCGGCGTTTTGATCGCCGCGTTTACACAGTTTCAGACCATCATCGCAACACTCGGGGAAAGCGACGCGGCAATTCCGAACAGCCTGCGGCGCGCCGCGGCGTCGGCGTACTCTTTCGCCAGCTCACGCGAAGGGAAGATCAACGGCATCATGAAGAGCTGGACTGCGGCTTTGGAGTACAACTTTGTCAAGCAGGCCAACACGAACGGCGGCGTGTCATCTTCAACCGGCGCGGCTGCCGGCCCACTTCCGGCAGCGACCCTGTTGCCGGACCTGGGCAACATCAACTTTGTGGCGTCGAAGGGCTTCACCGACGGGCCGGAGCTGACGGTGAACGCGGGCCTCACGTGGTTCCAGTCGATTCCATCCGGACTCAAGACAGGCAGCCTGAGGGACGTGCAAGTCTCCGCTCAGCTCGATTTCCCATTGAAGGAGATTCAGAACATCGGGAAGCCGACGCTGTCCTTTGCCGGCCAATTCCTCTCCCTGCGGGAGGAACCGCTGGGAGCCAAGATTCTGGTGAATAGCGTGGCCGTCTCAACGAAGGGGAATATCGGCCTGCTGCAAGCGAAATTTACGATTCCCACCAAGAGCACCGGCGTCAGCATCCCGATTTCGGTCACATGGGCCAACCGCACGGAATTGATCAAAGAGAAGGAAGTGCGTGCGAACTTTGGACTTAGCTTTGATCTTGACAAGCTTTTCGCCAAGCCGTGACTCCGAGCTGTCTGAATAAGCCGCGATTATCGCCGGCCGTGCATGCGAAGCCGAGGCGAGCGCAGCGCGCAAGCCGGATTTCACGGCGGCCGCGATGGATTGGATTCCAGACGGGCGTGGCTTCGCTCGCGCGCGGGGACCGTTCCAGACTACTGGGCAGTGGGAATTGATATAATCGTTCCGTTTGTTGGAGGACAACGAGAATGTGCAGATCTAACCTTTTGAAGCTACTCGTGATACAACCAGTAGTGTCCGGCTATAAGTCGAGCAGGCTCAACTGGTTAGAAAATAGGTCTGATTTTTCCTGGGAGTAAGTGTCGTCAAAGGCCCGTAGAATGGGCGTTTGCTCGAACAAGGTGACGCTGAGA
>CAMAUG010000018.1 GCA_945861255.1 Candidatus Sulfopaludibacter sp. SbA3 | reverse complement strand
GTCACCATCCGCTCCACGGCGGACCTGGAAAGAACGCAAAATGAAATCGCGCGTTACATGGCCGAATACGGGCAGCTGGCCGCCCAGAAACGCAACATTCGCACGCTGTACCTGCTGTTCATCCTGTTGATCGCGCTGTTTATCCTGTTCGTCTCCACGTGGATCGCCCTGCTGTTGTCGCGCCAGATCATCACGCCGATTTCCGCGCTGCTGACCGCCGCCGCCGAGGTTCGCAAAGGCAACCTGGGCCATCGCGTGAAGACCAAAGCGATTGACGAACTGGCGACGCTGGTGCGCGCCTTCAATGAAATGATGCAGGAGCTTGAAGCGAACAGCCGCGAACTCGAAAGCCGGCGCCGCTTCACCGAGGCTATCCTCGAAAGCATTCCCACGGGAGTGATTTCGCTGACCTCCGATGGCCGTATTCAGCGCGTGAATCGAGCCCTGCACGGCTTGTTCCCGGACAAGCGCATTGAAGAAGCAACGCGCCTGACGGACCTGTTTTCCCGCGAGGACGCGGCGGAGATTCAATACTTGATGAAACGCGCGCGCCGCACCGGCGTAGCCGCCAGTCAGATCGAAGTGCCGTCGCCCGAACACGTGCTGCATCTGGCGGTCACGGTATCCGCGCTGCCGGCGCAACCGCCGGATGCCCCTGGATTCGTCGCGGTTCTGGAAGACACCAGCGAGTTGCTGCGCGCGCAGAAAGCCGCGGCATGGCATGAGGTGGCGCGCAGGATCGCGCATGAACTGAAGAACCCGCTGACGCCCATCGCGCTCAGCGCCGAGCGTATTGGCCGCATTCTGGATCGCGGCGGCATCTCCGCCGAATCCCAGCGCGTCTTGCGCGAATGCGCGCGTACCATTTCACGCGAAGTGGAATCCGTCAAGACGCTGGCCGACGAGTTTTCCCAATTCTCGCGGTTCCCGGCCGCGCAGCCGGTACCGAGCGACCTCAACGAAATCGTCAAAAACGCGCTCGCCGTATTTCTGGGACGACTGGATGGCATCGATCTTCGGGTGGACCTGGCGCCGGACCTGGCCCCGGTGAACGTGGACCCCGATCAGTTCAAGCGCGTGGTGGTCAATTTGGTGGACAACGCCGCCGAGGCGATGCGCGATTCCTTGGTGCGCCGCCTGTTGGTGCGAACCGTCTCGGCCGCGCCGGATTCCGTCGAACTGCTGGTGGCCGATACCGGCTGCGGCGTCTCCCCGGAGGACAAAGAGAAATTATTTCTTCCGTATTTCTCCACCAAGAATCGGGGCACGGGTCTGGGCCTGGCCATCGTGAGCCACATTGTTGCCGAGCACGGCGCGCGCATCCGCGTGGAGGATAACCGTCCCGCAGGCACGCGGTTTTACGTCGATATCCCAGCGGTAGTGCCGGTGGAAGCGGAGGCCAGCGCGTGAAGAGCACGCGTGTCCTGGTGGTCGACGACGAACCCGGCATTCGCGAATCGCTCACCGGCGTACTCGAGGACGAGGGCCTCTCCGTCCAGGCGGTGGGGAGCGGGGAAGAATGCCTGGCCGAACTCGCGCGCCACGGCTACGACGTGGTGCTGCTGGACGTGTGGATGGAGGGCATGGACGGCCTGGAGACCCTCGCGCGGATTCAGGAAATTACCTTTGAAGACCGCCCTGAAGTGGTGATCATCTCCGGCCACGGCACCATTGAAACGGCCGTAAAGGCGACCAAGCTCGGCGCGTTCGATTTTCTCGAAAAGCCGCTGACCATCGAAAAGGTCGTCGTCGTCATCCACAACGCGGTGCAGCAGAAGCGCCTGGAACTGGAGCTGAACCGATTGAAGGAATCGGGCGAAGCCAAGCTGCGCATCATCGGCGAGAGCGTCCCCATGAAGGCCCTGCGGCAGCAGTTGGCGCTGATGGCCGCCACCAACGGACGCGTGCTGATCTTCGGCGAAAGCGGTACGGGAAAGGAGTTGATCGCGCACGCCATTCACGCCGCCAGCGCCCGCGCTCAGGAGGCTTTCGTCGAAATCAATTGCGCAGCCATCCCGGAGGAATTGATCGAGAGCGAGTTGTTCGGCCACCGCAAGGGCAGCTTCGCCGGCGCGGTGGAGGACAAGCCAGGGAGACTGCTGAAGGCCGATGGTGGAACACTGTTCCTGGATGAAGTCGGCGACATGTCGCTGAAGACGCAGGCTAAGGTGCTGCGCGCGCTCGACGAACAGCGCTTCGCGCCGCTGGGCGCCGAGGAATTGATTCAAGTGGATGTCCGCGTGGTGGCTTCCACCAACAAGAATCTGGAAGAAGAGATCGAGCGCGGGAACTTTCGCGAGGACCTCTTTTACCGTCTGAACGTGATCCCTTTTTACGTCCCGCCATTGCGGGAGCGCATTGAAGACGTGCGCTTGCTGGCCGACCATTTTTTGCGCGAATTCACCACGGCCTATGGTCGTAAGCCCAAGGAAATGGCCGATGAAGCGTTCCGAGCTTTGGAAGAATACCCGTGGCCCGGTAACGTGCGCGAGTTGCGGAATCTGATGGAGCGCATCGTGATCATGAATCCGCAGACCCGTATTGACGCCCGGCACATCCCGCTGGACCGCTCGCGCCGTGCCGTGTTTGACCGCTCGCTAAACCGCTTCGGCAGCCTGTACGAAGTGCGCGAGGCGGCCGAGCGCGACTACATTTTCAAAAAACTGGAAGAAGCAAAAGGTAATGTCACGCGTACCGCCGAACTGCTCGGGTTGGAGCGCAGCCATTTGTATCGCAAGATGAAGGCGCTCGGCATCGCACCGAAGGAATAGAGCGATGGCCGCGCCCAAACTTCGCGAACTCACCGGCATCTTTCTCAAGATCGGCAATACGACATTCGGCGGAGGCATCCCGACCATCGCCGCGTTGCAGCGCGAACTGGTGGACCGGCGCGGATGGCTTTCTCCGGAAGACTACGGCTTGGCGTTCGCTCTGGCGCGCATCACTCCGGGCACCAATGTGATTGCATTCTGCGCAGCCGTGGGCTCACGCATCAAAGGTGTACCGGGAGCGTTCGCCGGCGCACTTTCGGAGACGGTCCCTTCCGCGGCGCTCGCGGTACTGTTCACCGTGAGCTACGAATCCTGGCGCGTGGACCCGCTGGTAATGGGAGCGGTGGCAGGCATCATCGCCGCCGTCGCCGGCATGATGTGGACCAGCGTGTGGTCGCTGGTTAAGCCGTTCATGGGAGGCGCGGCGCATGCGCTCCGGTGTCTTGTCTTCACCGGTGGGGCTTTCCTCGCCATCTGGAGGTTGGGCTTAACGCCGCTTCCGATCATCGCCCTCGCCGCGGCTGCCGGATTCCTGTGGAGGGAACCCGCCAAATGAACCTTGTGATCCTCTACTTGCTGCTGCTCAAGGCGGTGACAACATCGTTCAGCGGGATGTCCTCGCTCCCGGTGGTCCGGCAGGACTTGGTGGAGACGCATCGCGTGCTCACGGATCGCGAACTCAGCACCGCCATCGCCGCCGGACGGATCGGCCCGGGCCCCAACGGCCTCTACGTCGTGAGCGTGGGTTATTTCGTGGCGGGATGGCCCGGAGCCGTCGCCGGCCTGCTGGCCCTGATCACGCCCGCGTTTCTCATCATTCCCTTAATGAAATGGGGCGCCCGCTACGCCGGCGTGCCGCGCATCCGGGCAGCGATTCACGCGGTGATTCTGGCGAGCGCCGGCCTGTTGATCTCCGCATCCATCCCCCTGACCCGTGACGCTGCCGCGGGACCGCTGACCATTGGCATCATCGCGGCGAGCTTTACCGTGCTGATGTTCACAAAGGTAGAAAGCTGGTGGGTGATGATCGGCGCGGCAATAGTGGGGCTCGCGCCCGTGTTATTTCGCTAGCAGCGGCTCGACGGCCGTCCACACGTCGGCTGCCACCGCGGCCTCCGGGCGGTTTCCGTCGATCAGTTTGACCCGCTTCGGCTCGTCGTCGGCTAGATGGCGATAAGCGTCGCGAACTTTCTTGTGAAATTCGAGGGACTGCTCGTCGATGCGCGTCTCCACTTCGCGCGTGCGCTGATTGCGCCGGTGCGCGCGCGCCAGACCCGTTTCGATATCCACGTCGATCAGCAGCGTCAGGTCCGGAACCAGACCGCGGCAGGCAATTCGGTCGATATCGTACACCATCTCAGCTCCCAATCCGCGCGCCGCGCCTTGATAGACCAGCGTGGAATCCGTGAAGCGGTCGCACACCACCACGCGGCCCGCGGCCAACGCCGGCAGAATCCACTGATCTATGTTTTGCGCCCGCGCGGCAAACATCAGCAGCAGTTCCGCGGTGGGCGACAGTTCCTGGTTTTTCGCGTCGAGCAGCACGCGGCGAATCTGCAGGCCGATGGGTGTGCCACCCGGCTCCGCCGTTTCCAGAACGTCGTGCCCGGCCGCGCGGAGCCGCTGCGCCAGCATGCGGAGTTGCGTGGATTTTCCGCTGCCCTCGGGGCCTTCGAGTGTGAGGAACAAGCCTCGCTGATTCATGGGTTGGTTCATGAATCGAATGGACCATGCTTAGTCGTAAACAAAGTGCATCACCTTCTTCAGATCCTCCCACGCCTCACGCTTGGCGTTCTGATTGTATTGACGCAACAGGTAGGACGGGTGATACGTCACGATGACCGGAATATCGCGCCACTTGTGCCAACGGCCGCGCATCCGGGTGACGCCGTCCTTGGTATTCAACAGCGCCTTGGCCGCGGTGGCGCCCAGCGCGCAAATCGCCTTGGGCCGCAACACCATCAATTGGCGGGACAAGAACTGGCCGCACATCTCCATCTCTTCCGGCAGTGGAGTCCTGTTCTCCGGAGGGCGGCACTTCACCACGTTGCAGATATATACGTCCGGCCGCCGGATCGGGATGCCTTCTTTCGACGCCGTGTTCTCGATCATCTGCGTGAGAAGCTGTCCGGCGCGACCCACGAACGGCAAGCCCTGAGCGTCCTCATCCGCGCCGGGACCTTCGCCGACGAACACCAGCCGTGCTTCTTCATTCCCGGCGCCGAACACGATCTTGGATCTTTGCTGGCACAATCCGCAGCGGCGGCAATCGCCGATTTCTTCGCGGATGCGGGCCAATGTATCCCCGGCGGGTTCCAGCGGAGGAAGCGGAACGGGCAAGGAAATCGAGCCTGGACGCGCAGACGTTTCTATCGCGGGAGCAAGGTCGGGGGCCGGAGCCACAGCAGAGGCAAGAGTAGAGGCAAGATTAGAGGATGGAGCGGAGGCGCGAGTCGCGGCGGTTGCCGCACTGGCCGGCGCCCGCGGAGCGCGGCGGTACAATTCTTTCACGCCAAGATCCTGATAGAAGTTGAGCCGCTTACGGAGGTCTTCGGGAGTCATGGGGCGGATTTCAATGCTGCGCGTGGAGCGCCAGCCGCAAGTGCATCATCTGATCCAATATCCGGCGCGCGATTTCCCGCTTGTGCGCGCGGCTGACGGGTATGGTCTCCCCGGTGCGCGTCACCATGACCACTTCGTTTTCGTCCGCCTCAAATCCGGTGCCCGCGTTGGAAACCACATTGCCCACCACCATATCGCAGTTCTTGTCCCGCATTTTGCGGCGCGCTTCTTCCACCATGTTCCCGGTTTCGGCCGCGAATCCCACCAGCAGACGATCTTCTTTCTTGCGGCCCACTTCGGCAAGTATGTCGGGCGTGGGATCCAAATCCAACGACATTCGGGCGGAGGTCTTCTTGATCTTCTGCTGGGGCGGGTTGGGGATGTGATAATCGGCGACGGCGGCGGCCTTGATCACCATGGTCGATTCCGCCAAGCGATCCATCACGGCCTGGCGCATTTCCACGGCGGTGCGCACGGGCAGGGTTTCCACTCCGTGTGGCGGAGCTAACGCCACCGGGCCGGAGATCAAAATAACGCGAGCGCCCCGTGCCGCAGCTTCTTCCGCCAGCGCATAGCCCATCTTGCCGCTGGAACGGTTACTGATGTAGCGCACGCCGTCGATGGGCTCCTGGGTAGGGCCGGCGGTGATCAGGATTACCTCGCCTTCCAGATCTCGCCTCGGCGCAAGGGCACGGCTCGCGGCGGCCACGGCCTCCGCAATCGCTTGCGGTTCCGCGAGCCTGCCGGGGCCCACCATGCCGCAGGCGAGTAACCCCTCGTCCGGCTCCACTATGATGTGCCCGCGCGCGCGCAGAATTTCAACATTGGCGCGAGTGGCCGGGTGATTCCACATGTTGGTGTTCATCGCCGGCGCCACCACCACCGCACCGGTGAACGCCAGGTAGGCCGTGGTCAAAAGGTCGTCCGCCAGCCCATGCGCGAACTTTGCGATCAAGTCCGCCGTCGCCGGAGCGATGACGAAGATCTGATTTTCCTGGGCCAGGCGAATGTGCTCGATCGCGCTCGACAGCGTGTCTTCAGAACTGGCCGCCGAAAAAAGTTGCGTGTGGACCTTGCGGCCGGTGAGCGCGGCGAACGTCAATGGCTGGATGAACTCGGCGGCGGCGCGGGTCATGATGACCTCCACCGCGAAGCCCCGCTCCATCAATGCGCGCGCCAGCTCCGCCGCTTTGTAAGCGGCAATGCCACCGCCAACCCCTAGCGCGACGTTCATCCAAGTCCTCGACTATTTTTTGTTGGCCGCGTCTTCCAGGGCCTGTTTGGCGGCCAGATCTTCGTAGGGAATCAGGCCCCGCCGCACTTCCTCAATCGCGGCCATGGTCGGTTTCTTGGACGTGGTGGGCAGCAAGCTCCGCGCGCCGTTCTGCAACTGGCGCGCCCGTTTGGCCGCGACGATGATGAAACGATACGCACTGGCTTCCGGATCGTCCGGAATCACGCTCTGCGCCGTCTGTCTGAGATTGGATTCAGCCATTTCGAAATGTCTCCAGAATCGGATGGATTTCACTCTCCATCCGTTCACGCCGGCTCCGTACCGCCTTGACGATGGACACCAGCGTATCCACCGAAGCCGCCACTTCGCGGTTCACCAGCACGTAATCGTACCGGGAATAATTGCGAATCTCCTCGGCCGCGTCTTTCAGGCGGCGTTCGATAACCGGACCTGAGTCCTGGCTGCGCGCCCGCAGCCGCTCTTCCAGAATTCGCCGGCTGGGTGCAAGCACGAAAATCGAAACCGCAGCCGGTATCTTCTCCTTCAATTGTCGCGCACCCTGCACGTCGATGTCGAGCACCAGGTCGTAGCCGTCGCGCCCGGCCCGCTCCATCTCGTTCATATGGGTTCCGTAGTAATGGCCGAAAACCTCCGCATATTCAAGGAATTCTCCGGCGGCGGCGCGGCGCTCGAACTCGTCGCGGGCGATGAAATGGTAGTGTTCGCCGTCGCGTTCCTCCCCGCGCGGCGCGCGCGTGGTGTAGGAGACTGAAAACCGCAGATTCGGCACGCGCCGCAGCAGCTCCGTTGTGAGTGTGGATTTTCCGGAGCCCGAGGGCGCCGAAATGATGAAAACGACGGGTGTACTCATTCCAAGTTCAGTGATTGCTCCCGGATCTTCTCGATGGACGCTTTGACCGCCAGCGCCAGACTGGAAATCTTCATGACCGCCTCGCGGGCGCCGCTGGTCTTCGAAAGAATCGTGTTCGTCTCGCGGTTCATTTCCTGCAGCAGAAAGTCGAGCTTCTTGCCCACCTCGCCGCCCGCGTCGATCAACACGGCCAGTTGTCCGGAGTGGATCTTGAGGCGCGCCAGTTCTTCGCCGATGTCGCTGCGCTCGGCCAGGATCGCGGCTTCCTGCGCCAGGCGCTGAGGCTCCACTTGGGCGCCAGCTAAGAGCTCCTTCAATCGTTCGGCGAGCCGGTTCTGAAAGGCTTCCGTTGCGCCCCAGCGCAGCTGCTCCATTTCGAGAGCCGCTGCGGCTACCTGCCCGTTGTGCACGCTCAGCTCGGCGGCCAATTCGGCGCCCTCACGCGAGCGGAAGGCGTTGAACTCCGTAAGTGCCGCATCCAGCGCTTCGAGCAGCACCGCTTCCATGCCTTCGGGAACCGCGGCGTCAGAGCCTTCCCCCAACACGCCGGGCATCCTGAACGCCGCGCTGAGATCGGGCTTCGCGGAGAGTCCGAGCGCCTCGGATTCTTCCTGGAAGATGCGCAGATACTCGCGCAGAGCCTCCCGGTTCAATGCGAGTCCGCTGCCCGCCGCCGATTTAGGCAGTGATACGCGGATTTCCACGTGCCCCCGCACGACGGCCGCCTTCACTCGGGCACGAATGGCGGCTTCATATGGGTCAAGGGCCGAAGGCGCTTGCAGATGCAGGTCTAGTCCACGATGGTTCACTCCCTTGACACTGACGGCCAATTCGCCATCGCCCAAAGGCCGCCGTGCGCGAGCGAAGCCGGTCATGCTGCGGAGAGGGGCTGGCATAGAGGATTTATCTATTATGGATGAAGCCAGTCGAGATCGGGCAAGCTATCCCGCGTCCGCCTGCAAGAACTGCAACTCATGCAGCCGCTGGTAAATGCCGCCCCCGCTCACCAGATCCTCATGCGTACCGGTCTCCGTGATGCGGCCCTGCTCCACTACCACAATCTTGTCGGCGCGGCGAACCGTGGAAAGGCGATGCGCGATAACAATCACCGTACGGTGCTCCATCAGGTTCTGCAAGGCGCGCTGCACCAGCATTTCGGATTCGGTGTCCAGGTGTGACGTTGCCTCATCCAGAATCAGGATCGGCGCGTTCTTTAACAATGCGCGCGCGATGGCCAAGCGCTGCCGCTGGCCGCCGGAAAGTTTCACGCCGCGCTCGCCGATCACCGTCTCATAACCTTGCGGCAGCCGTTCGATGAACTCTTCAGCCAGTGCGTGGCGCGCGGCGTCGCGGATCTGCTCGCGCGTGGCGTGGCGAAGGCCATAGCCGATGTTGTTGGCGACGGTGTCGTTAAACAGGAACGTATCTTGCGCGACGATACTGATCTTGTCGCGCAGCGAAGCCAGACGCAGATCGCGAATATCGCGGCCGTCGATCTTGATGGCGCCCTTCGTCACGTCGTAGAAGCGCGGCACCAGATTCGCGAGCGTGGTCTTCCCCGCGCCGCTAGGCCCCACCAACGCCACCACTTCGCCGGCCTTCACTTCCAACTGAATCCCGTTCAGCACGAACCCATCCGGCGCGCTGGGATAGCGGAACTGGATGTTGTCGAAAACGATGCCTTTCTCGAACTTAGCGAGCCTCGCCGCATGGGGGCGTTCCTTCACCTGCTGGTCGCCGTCCAGATACTCAAACACCTTCTGCGACGCGCCCAGCGCCTGCTGGAAGATGTTGTGAATGCCGGTCAGGCGCTTTACTGGTTCATACAGCATCAGTAGGGCGATTACGAAACTCGTAAATTCCCCCGTGCTCATGGAACCGGCCTTGATCTGCAAGCGCGCGTAAGTCAGCAGGCCAACAATGGTCACGGCGCCGAAGAATTCGATCACCGGACTCGCAATGGCCTGCTGAGCCACGTAGCGCAGATTGCTATTGCGCAGCTTCTCGGCACGGTCGCGAAAGCGGTTGGATTCGACGTCCTCCGCGCCGAAGGATTTTACCACCTGATGTCCGCTCAGCGTTTCCTGCAAGACCTGGTTCATCTCCGCGGCGTCATCCTGCGCACTGCGCGTGCTCCGGCGGATGCGCTTACCCAGGCGCAGCGTGGGCACCAGCACGAACGGCAGCACCGTGAGGCTCACCAGCGCCAGCTTCCAGTCGGTTTGCAACACCACCGCAAGCAACCCCAGCCCCGTGAAACTCTGCCGTAGCCAATCGGCCAAGATGTGCGAGAGCGCCACCTGGATTTTCTCAAGATCGTTCATGATGGAAGACATCACGCGCGCCGTGGAATTGGTTTCAAAGAATTGGGCGTCCTGCTGGAGCACTCTGTCGAACACGGTCTGCCGAAGATCCGTGACCGCGGAATAACCGACGTAGTTAATCAGATAATTCGCCGCGTAGTCGCACAGGCCCTTGATGAAGAAGACCGTGAGGATGCTGGCGGCCACCATGGTCCAAACGTTGTGGATTCCCGGCGGCATCAGGTCATTCAGAAAGAGCTGCCGCTTGATAAACGGCAAGGTGAAGAGCGCCACCGGAACTTCCGGGGACGCCGGATTCAGCACCCGATCGAAGATGGGGCCGATCAGTAGCGCCGTCAACGCCTGTGCGGCGCCGACGCACGCCATCAGGGCTACCGAAACCAACAGGTGCGGCGTATAGGGCCGCGAGTACCGCAGCAGCCGCGCTAGTTCATTCATGCGCGCACCTTGAGCGATTCAACCGCGCCGGCGACGTCTTCCAGCGTGATTTGTTCTATTCCGTCGCGCGACGTCAGCACCTGCGATTCCGTCCGCCACGGCGCCCACGTCACCGGATCGGAGGGGCCGAACAACACCACCACGGGCACGCCAAACGCCGCCGCGATGTGCGCCGGACCGCTATCGTTCCCGATGAACAGCGCCGCGCCCGCCATCAGATTCTTGACTTCATTGATGGGAGCATTCCGCACCACCCGGAACCGCCAGAACCGCGTGGCGTCGTCGCCCGGCCCCGCGACAATGCACGGCTCCAACCCGCATACGGTGTCTAAATGCGAAGCCGTCGCGACGAACCGCTCGACAGGCCAGGCTTTCTCCGGCGCCGAAGCGAACGGATGCATTACGGCATAGGGCCGCGCGGATCTCATGGGCGATGCCGCGAGCTTCGCGCGTGGAATCTCCCCAGTCGGCACGCCCAGCCAAAACATCGCGGAAGCCAAATGTTCCGCCGTATGCACTGGTCTTTCGACACCCAGTATCTGCTGCGCGCGCGGAATCCGGTGCGAGTAAATAAAGCTGTACCGATGGTGCGCGAAACCGGCGCGATACCGCGCCATGGACCCCAGCGTCATCAGCATGCTGCGCGTGCCGCCGTGCAAATTCAGCACCAGATCCGCGGGCCCCACGTCCGCGGAAATCCCAGCGATATCCGGATTTCCTTCAAACACCTGCGCGAAGCGCGGCTCCACCACCATGTGGATTTTCAGGTCCGGCCGGCGCCGTTTCAGCAGTGCGATGGCGGGCGTGGTCAGCACGCAGTCACCCATCGACCGCAAACGGATCACTGAGACCCGCGCGCCGGACGGCAGCCGATCCAGCAGGCAACTCATGGGAAAACGATGGGCTTACTCCTCGACGCGCGCTTCATCCACCAGCATCACCGGGATGTCGTCGCGCACCGGATACACCCGCTTGCATTGCACGCATTTCAGTCCGTTGGAATCCGGCTTCAATTCCACGGTCGCCTTGCACACCGGGCATACGAGAATCTCCAGCAAATCCTTGCTGATGGCCATAACAACGTTAGTGTAACAGGGTTGGAACGGGCGCAAGCCCGCGCCGACACTACGTCGCGCCATGGACGTCTCGTGCACTATGGGATTACTCCACCGGTGGACGAGATGGGAGAGATTAGATGTATCTATTGGTTGCGGGGGATTGCAACGCTCCGAATGTACTGCCGCTCACGCCTGAAGCGACGGTGCGAGCTTCTTCAAGATGTGCTTTGCAAGGAACTCGTTGATTTCCCGGTGCCGGGGGATTGGCTGAGAGATGCCAGTCTTGGGATTGCCATACCAGTCGTGATTCCCACCGTGCCGAACGAACTTGCAGCCCGCTTCTTCCAGTCTGCGGATCAGGTCCGTTCGCTTCATCCGAGCGTCAGTTCAGCAACTCGTCGGATACCCGGAATCTCGCCGCTCGTTAGGTCCCCATACAGTTCCCGAAGGTTGTCCTCAAGTTCCGCCAACGTCTCACCTTGGGTCAAGTAGTCGGGGAATTCCTCGAAGTAGCCAAGCCACATCTCCCCGTCCTGCCAGTGGACGTAACGAGCCGTGTTCATAGCACTATTCTACAGCTTGTTGGGAGCTTGGGAGCCGGAGGGGACATTGAAAATCTTGATCGCGGGGGAGAGCAACGCTCCGGCTATTTTTCAGTGCGAGTGGCTTTAAGTGCGCCGCCCCAACCCGCATTCCTCATGCACGGCCCGGACCGCTTGTTCCAACCCGTCCCGGCGCACCACGATGGCGATGGTCAGCTCGCTCGACCCTTGCGCGATGGCGATGATGTTGATGTTCTGCCGCGAGATCGCCGTGAAGATGCGCCCCGCCAAGCCGGGCGTGCCGCGCATGCCTTCCCCCACCACCGTCAGTAGCCCCACGTTCGCGTCTACTTCAGGCGGCTTCACGTAGCCGTGCGCCAGTTCAATCGCGAATTCCTCTTCCAATTGCTTGAGCGCGCCCGCCAGTTCGGACTGCTTGACGATGAAACAGAAATTCTGCCGGTAGCTGGAACTGGTGATGGCCAGCAACTCCACGCCGGCGGCGTCGAGCGCGTGCATCGCCTCCGCCATCAGCTTGGCGCTGCTGATCGCCGGACCGGCAGGTTCAATCGAGACCATGGCGACGTCCATCATCGACGTCACCGCGCGTGGACCAGTCGCCGCCTCCACCGCGGGCACAATGCGAGTGCCCGGCTTGTCCGGCGCAAAGCTGTTCTTGCTCCACACCGGAATCTTGTGCTCCGCCAGCGGCGCAAGCGTGCGCGGATGCAGCACCTTCGCGCCCGCGTAAGCCAGCTCCGCTGCTTCCGAGTATGTGATTGCGTCCAGCACGCGCGCCTCCGGCACCACCCGTGGATCGGCCGTCATGATGCCATCGACATCCGTCCAGATCCACAGCTCCGCGGCATCGAGCGCGGCCGCGAGAATGGACGCTGAAAAATCCGAGCCTCCGCGGCCAAGCGTGGTCGGCACGCCTTCGAGCGTGGACCCGTTGAAGCCGGTCATCACCGGCAACACGCGTTCCGCGAGCAGCGGTCCGATCACCGCCGCGGCTCGCTCCCGCGTCTCTTCCATCAATGGCGTGGCGTTGCCGAAAACAGCGTCGGTGGCGATCACCGCCGCCGCGTTCACGGCCGCCGCGCGAATGCCCTGTGATTCCAGACACGCCGCCATCATCAACGCGGACAGCCGCTCGCCGATGGCAATGGCGCGGTCCACGGATTGGACGGGCCGCTCGCCCAGCATCAGCATCCCCTTGACGACGCGCGCGAATTCCTGGATCAGCGCGCGCGTGCCGGATAGAGCCGCATCGCGCGGCGCGCCTTCCGGCAGAAGCTCCCGGCAACATGTCTCGTGCCGCGCGATCAATTGCACCAGATTTGCGTCCACTCCCGCTTCATCGCCCGCTTCGGCCTTGCGCGTGGTGTCCAGCAGAAGATCGGTGACCTTGGCCATGGCGGACACCACGATGGCAACCGGCCGTTTCGCGTGCTGTTCCGCCGTGAGCCGCGCGGCGGCCTGAATGCGCTCCGCCGAGCCCACGCTGGTCCCACCGAACTTCATGACCAGGCAGGGCAGGCCCACGGCCTGGCGCGGGTTCGGCATACTAATGCGTACCCTTCCCGTTAGAGGTCCGCTCCCGCACGATCTTCAAAATAGCTTCCTCCACTTGCTCCGGCGTCAGCCCGGTGGTGTCGATGTACTCCGCGTCGGAGGCCTGCGTCAGTGGCGCTTCGGCACGAGTGCGGTCGCGCGTGTCCCGCTCCGCCAGCTCCCTGGCGACCTCATCCACCACGCCGCCCGTTTCCGCCGCGCGCCGCCCGGCCCGCACTTGCGGATCGGCGTCCAGAAAAATCTTCACGCGCGCATCCGGAAACACAACCGTGCCGATGTCGCGCCCCTCCATGACCACGGATTGCTCCGCGCCGATCCGCCGCTGCTCCACGCGCATGGCTCGCCGCACGCCCGGCATGGCCGCCACCTTGGAGGCCGCCTGAGTCACGCGCGGTTCTCGAATCGCGGCCGTCACGTCTTCGCCGTTGAGGCGCACCGTACTCTCCCCAGCCGCGAATTCGATCTCGGCTTGGCGGGCAAGCTGTTCCAGACGCAGCGGGTCTTCCACGTCAATGTCCGCCCGCAGCGCCCACAACGCCACCGCGCGATACATGGCCCCGGTATCGATGTAAGTGAACCCCAGCCGCCGCGCCAGCGATCGCGCGATGGTGCTCTTACCAGCGCCCGCGGGGCCGTCAATGGCGATGACCATCTTCCTGGGCGTCGTCGTGGGATGTGCTTCGGCGGCGATACACGTCTCCTTCGTCAAGCAAGACTGGAAATCTCAGTATGCCATGCCACGACGCAGCGGCTTCCCGAGCTTTTCCGAGCACCGTGCCGGGGGACCGTGGCTTCAGCGGGAATGGGAGAGACGGTGGTGTCCGGTTGTCATGTCCGGTGGGGAGCGCGGCGGGATCGACCTTACTGCCAGTAGTTCCGGTCCAGACTCCTGTACTGCACGGCCTCCGCGAGGTGCTTGGCCGTGACGCCGGGCACGCCATCCAGATCGGCGATGGTGCGGGCCACCTTCAGGATGCGGTCGTGTGCGCGGGCGCTCAAGCCCATGCGGCGCACCGCCATTTCCAGCGTGCGCTCCCCCGCCGCGTCCAGCTCGCACAACTTGCGCAAGTCGCGCGCCGGGATGTGCGCGTTGTAATATCCGCGCTTCTGCTGCACCGCGCGCGCCGCGCACACACGCTCCCGCATCTGGGCCGACGACGCGCCGGCGTTTTTGCCTGAACCCGCGGGCCCGCGGAGCTCCTGATAAGGCACCGAAGGCACTTCAATGTGCAGATCGATGCGGTCCAGCAGAGGCCCGCTCAGCTTACTCAAATAACGCTGGATGATGGCTCCGGTGCAGCGGCACTCGCGCGTGGGGTCGCCATAATATCCGCACGGGCATGGATTCATCGCCGCAACCATCAGAAAGCTCGCTGGGAACGTCAACGTCATGGCCGCGCGCGCCAGCGACACGGAGCGTTCTTCCAAAGGTTGCCGCAGCAGTTCCAGCACGTTGCGCGCGAACTCCGGCAGTTCATCCAAAAACAGCACTCCGTGATGCGCCAGGCTCACCTCGCCGGGCCGCGGAATACCCGCGCCACCGCCCAGCAATCCGGCGTCGGACACGGTATGATGCGGCGCTCGAAAGGGCCGCGCGCTCAAGATCCCGATGCCCTTCGGCAGCACACCCGCCACGCTGTGCACCTGCGTGGTCTCAATGGCTTCCTCAAACGTGAGCGGCGGCAGAATCGCCGCGAAGCGTTTCGCCAGCATGGTCTTGCCGGACCCCGGCGGCCCGATCATTAACACGTTGTGCGAGCCCGCCGCGGCCACCTCCAGCGCGCGCTTCGCCGTGTTCTGCCCGCGCACGTCGGCGAAATCGAGTGCCGATCCATCGCCCACCACCACTTCGGCGCCCAAAGTTCTAGGAAGCGGCTGGAAGCCATCCCCCTCCCGGAGAAACGTCACCACCTGGGAGAGATGCTGCATCGCAAAAACGCGGACGCCCCCGGCGATGGCCGCCTCCGCGCCGTTATCCGCCGGGACGATCAGAGTCCGCAGCCCGTGCTTCTGCGCCGCCACCGCGATCGACAGCGCGCCCCGCACCGGCCGCAATGAACCATCCAGCGACAACTCGCCGATGAACAGATGATCCTCCGGCGTCTTCACCACCCCCATGGCGCCCAGAATGCCCAGCGCCATGGGAAGGTCAAACCCCGCGCCTTCTTTCTTCACGTTGGCCGGCGCCAGGTTGATGGTGACGGACTTGTTGGGGTACCCAAAGCCCGAATTGAGCAGCGCGGACTTGATGCGCTCGCGGCTCTCCCGCACCGCCAGATCCGGCATGCCCACGGTGATAAAGTCCTTCGCCTGCCCCGGATACATGTCCACTTCCACGTCGATAAAATGCGCATCGATGCCGAATACGGCGGCCGAGCGGGTTCGTGAAAGGGCCATCGAGTATTAGTGCGGCGCGCCGGGATTTATTCGCACTCTATTTCGCAAATCCGCGGCTACGCCAGCGGGTTGATCCAGCGCAGACCTGGGAACCGCGCGAAATCCCGGTCAGTGGTGTGCAATACGCCTCCGTATTCAATCGTCAAGGCCGCGAGTAGGGCATCGGTGGAGAGTGGACCGAAGGCCTGGCCTTCCAGGATCGTCTTGCGCAACAAGGGCCAGTGCCCGTCGCCGGGAGTGAGCAGCCGCACGTTGGGATGGTCCAGCCACCGATCCACCAACCCCAGTACCCGTTCCACGGAAAACCTGCTTCCAAAGATCCTGGCGTTGGTGGCCACACGAACAAAGGCGGCAATGGTTTGCCAGGGAATTCCCACTGCTTCATTGCCCGAGAACGCTTTTTCCGCCCATACCAGCGCCTTCGCGTGGTGAGGGGAGGCGGGGTCGTACGCGTAAAGCAACAAATTCGCGTCCAGTACAATCATCGATGACGAGGACCTTCGAGCGTCTCGATCAATTCTTCGATGTTGTCGTAACTCAACCCATGAGGCAGGCTGGGGGGAAGCGGCTCCACCACAAATTTCTTCCGCACCGGCTTCTTATCCGCCATCAGTCCCATTCTGAGGTAATGGTTCACGGCCTGCTTAAAAGACGTGCCGGAGCGCCGGATCTCCTTGTTAAGGAGGTTCGCAACGTCGTCATCCAGCGAGAGTGTCGTCCGCACACTATGATGCTAGATCGTTTGACATCATGATGTCAACTCCGCCCACGGTGATAACGTCCCGCGCCTGCCCCGCCGAAAAACGGCAGCCGAGCGGGTTCGCGAGAGCGCCATCACGTAGGTAGTGCGGCGCGCAAGGAATTAGTCGCACTCTTTGCTCGGATGTCTTGAACCGGGCGGGACCGCGCGGGCGCGGCGGGTCAGTTTGAAGTGCAGGTGCGCCGGACCCAGCGGCACGGGTGCGGCCAAACTTCGGAGAATCGGCAACCAGGGCCATTTCGATTTGTGGGTACCTAGGACGCTCTAGGAGCGATCACCGGCAGTTTTGGCGGGCTTACCATGGAGACAGGCCCTCCGGCTTGCCGATTGTCGATGTTATCGCCGAACCATTTGATTTCTGGAGGCTTGTCGAGAATCCCCCGCCATGTTTGGCAGTGGGTGGTGGGTCATCGATTCCGCCGCCGCTGGGGCGTGCCGCCGCGGGAAAATTCAAACGGACCCGCTACCCGCGGAACAGAGGGAATCGTCTATCCTGGTGTGCGAGCCATGCCGCGCCAGCGTACATCGAACGACCCGAAAGAAGTGCTGAGCGGCAGGGAAGAGGCCCTCCGGCGCATCGAAAAGTGCAAGAAAACCGGATCGGGCGAGCTCGACCTTAGTGGCCTAAAGCTGAAGGAAGTCCCCTCGGAAGTCGCCGAATTGAGTGGGCTCGAAACGCTCCGCCTCAACAACAACCAGATCACGGCGATCCCGGAGGTCTTGGGGCGGCTCACGAATCTGCAATGGCTCGACCTCGACAACAACCAGATCGCGGCGATCCCGGAGGTCCTGGGGCGGCTCACGAATCTGCAAAGGCTCTACCTCCACAACAACCAGATCACGGCGATCCCGGAGGCCCTGGGGCGGCTCACGAATCTGCAACGGCTCGACCTCGACAACAACCAGATCACGACGATCCCGGAGGTCCTGGGGCGGCTCACGAATCTGCAAACGCTCTACCTCGCCGACAACCAGATCACGGCGATCCCGGAGGTCCTGGGGCAGCTCACGAATCTGCACACCCTCTCCCTCGCCCACAACCAAATCACGGTGATCCCGGAAGTCCTGGGGCGCCTCACGAATCTGCAGATGCTCCACCTCGCCGAGAACCAGATCACGGCGATCCCGGAGGTCCTGGGGCAGCTCACGAGTCTGCAAACGCTCGGGCTCGGCAACAACCAGATCACGGCGATCCCGGAGGTCCTCGGGCGGCTTGACAAACTCACCCGCCTCTTCTTGCACGGCAATCCGGGCCTTGGGCTTCCCGCCGAGATACTGGGGCCGACGTGGCGCGAAACGGTGGTGGGCCGTGCGGAACCGCGACTGCCGAGAGAGATTCTCGCCTACTATTTCGCGAACCGCGCGGCCTCGCGCCCCTTGAACGAAGCCAAATTGATTCTCGTCGGGCATGGAGGCGTGGGCAAGACATCTTTGGTCAAAAAATGGACGACTGGGAAATTCAAAAAGAGCGAACCTCCTACCCCCGGAATCAAGATCACGGACTGGAAGTGCAACCTTTCCGGCGGGCGCGACGCAGGTGTGCATATCTGGGATTTTGGCGGCCAGGAGATGATGCACGCCACTCACCGGTTCTTCCTGACAGAGCGCAGTCTCTACCTGTTGGTGCTGGACCGCCGTCTGGGACAGCACGACGTGCAGGCCGATTACTGGTTCCGCATGATCCGCGCCTATGGCGGCCCCCAGGCGCCCGTCATCGTCATTCTCAACAAGCAAGTGGAGGAGCCGTTCGACGTAAACCAGGGGCGCTGGCAGGAAATCTACGGGGACCATATTCGCGGCTTTGTCAAAACCGACTGCACGAACAACGTTTCCATGGCGCGGCTCAAGGAAAGCATCCAGCAGGAGCTGGACGCCATGAAGAGCGTACACGAGGGCTTCCCGGCCCGCTGGTTCGAAATCAAGAACCACCTGACGGGGATGCAGCAGGAGTTCATCACATTCCACGACTACAAGCAGCTCTGCCAGCAGCACGGCGAGACCGATCCGGATTCGCAGAACCTGTTGGCCGGATTCTTGCGGGACCTCGGTATTGCACTTAACTACCGCGATGACCCGAGGCTGCGTTTCGCCTATGTGTTGAAGCCGGAGTGGGTCACGGAAGGCATCTATGCGCTGCTGCACGCTCCCGCCGCTTCCGCCGGAGTGCTGGAGCCGCGCCAGGCGCGCGCGGCCCTGGATGAGAAGAGATATGGGGAAGACGCCGTGGATTTTCTCCTGGGTCTGATGGAGCAGTTTGAGTTGAGTTTCCCGCTGAACGACTCCGGGAAGCGGCTTCTGATCCCGCAATTGCTTCCCGACCAGCAGCCCACCGCGGCCGGCAGTTTTCAGCCCGCGAATTGTCTGAACTTCGGTTACCGGTATTCGATTGTGCCCGAAGGGTTGCTTCCGCGTTTCATCGTCCGCACGCATCATTTAAGTGCACCGGAGAACCGCTGGAAGAGCGGAGTGATTCTGAAGCACAGGAGCGGTTGCCGGGCCCTGGTGCGCGGCGAACCAACGGCCAACCAGGTTCGAATTTACGTCGAAGGACCGGTGGATGCCCGCCGCGACCTGCTGGCGATTGTACGCCACAACTTCGACACGATCCACACGGATTTTAAGCTTGATCCCAACCCGGAAGAATTGATCTATGCCGAGGGCATTCCGGAAGAACCTCAGTCGAAATCGAAACTTGAAACACTGCGAAAAAGCGGCGAACGGACGATAGCGATCGTGACCGATGGTAACGTCGTTCGGCCGGAGATCGACGACATGATGAAGTCCGTCGAGCCGTTGGGAACTCCCTTGCGTTTGTTCTTGAGTTACGCCCACAAGGACGAAAAGCACGTGGGCGAGTTACGTAAGAGCCTGACCGTAATGGCGCGCAACGGATTGATCCGGCCATGGTATGACCGCGAGATTGTCCCAGGGCATCAATGGGAACAGGCAATCCTCAAGGAACTGGAGGAATCCGACGCGATCATTTGCCAGCTCAGTCGGGATTTCCTCGGCTCTGAATTCTGTATGTCGACGGAACTCGCGACTGCGATCGAGCGCCAAGCAAAAGGCGAGGCGGCGCTCATCGCCTATGTACTGCGCAAATGCGGCTGGAAGCGCGTTCCCGAGTTGAAGCAGTTTCAATTGCTTCCGAAAGATGCCAAGCCGCTCCGTGAGTGGAAAGACCCGGATGGATTCTGGGAAGCCGTCACCGATGGCATTGAGAAGGCGCTCGAAACACTTCAAAACGATCCCCGCTTTTGCGCGAAGCTCGAGCGGGAGGACCGCTACGGTTTCCGCAGCCGGGCTTGAGCCCTCGGGCTCGCCCTTTCCTCCTACACTCCAGAATGAATCCGTGGCCCCGGCGTCTGTTCTCCCAAGATCCGGGCCTCTTCCGCCAGCATCTGCCGCCACCGTGCGTCCATCGCGTGCGCTGGCGCGATCTTGCTCGCCAGCTTCAGGAACACCTTGTAGTGGCCGAGCTCGGAAGCGAACAGCGCTTTGTAGAATGCGGCTATCTCGGGGTCCGCGGCCGCGGCCGCCAGCACGCCGAATCGTTCACAGGAGCGGGCTTCAATGAGCGCGGAGACCAGCACGCGGTCTAGAATCTCGCCCGTCCCGCCCTTGCGCACCAGCAGCCGCAGCGCGGTGGCGTACGGATTCTTGTGCACCCGCTCCAGCCTGCCTCCGCGCTTGGCCAGCAGGCGCAGCACTTGCGCCAGGTGCGCGGTTTCGTCGCGCGCGATGGCGGCCATGGTTTCCACCCAGCCGGGCGTCCAATCCCCAGGCCACCGTGTCATCAACTCCATCGCATTATTGGCGGCCTTCTTTTCCAGAAACGCGTGGTCGATCAGCAGCGCCACCGGATCGGACAACGCGGCGTGGGCCCAGCCCGCGGGCGTGCGCGACAGCAGAGGAAGTTCATGCGGAGCGGCGGGCACGGCTACTTCTTCGTGGGAAACGCCGCTTCGGCGGCACTGATCAAGCTCGGCTCCATGCCCAGGTTCGCGTAGCGGCCCTTCATCGCCGTCGCGAACTCGGCGGCCGATTTGGACGCACCCAGCGCGGCATCGAAGTCGCGCATGTATCCCTTCATGAAATCGAGAATGGAGAGATCTTGTCGCGCATCCACCTTCTGATGGCCTGGAATGACAATCGCGGGCTTCAACCCTGCGATGCGGTCGAGCGCCTTCATCCACTCCTCGCGCTTGCGAGGCACGTTGAAGTGCACGTCGGCGAACAGGATGTCGCCTCCAATCGCGGCGCGCAGCGATGGAATCCATACCATGGTGTTGCCGGGCGCATCGCCCATCAGGCCGCCGGTGATTTCCAGCTTCTCGCCTTCCAGCAGCAGCGTCTTGCCGCGCAGCTCCTCCGGAATGATCGCGCCTGCCGCCGGAACATTGCCTGGGTGCTCGGAGGCCCAGGTTTTGTAGCTGGCATCCCAGCCAGCCTTGATCCCGGCCACGGTGGCTGGCAGCGCCACGATCCTGGCGTCGGGGAATGCCTGCTTCAACACCGCGAGTCCGAAGTAGTGATCCGGATGCGCGTGCGTTACATAGACGGTGGTCAAGTTCTTCTTGCTTTCCAGAATCCCCGCCACCACGCGGTGCGCTTCGCTCATCAGGAATTGCGGGTCGATGAGGATGGCGTCCTTTTCCCCGTAGACCAGCGTCGAATTCACCCACAGTCCGCCGGGGCTGGAAGTGAACACGCGCAGCTGAAGCTTCGGCTGCGCGGCGGCGAGCGAAGCGGCGGCCAGGAACGTAACGGCCGCCAAGATTTTCCTGCTGTTCACATCTGCCTCCCGAACGTACTCAAGTGCGGCGCCGCTCCAGCGCGCTCCCGCACGGCTCACTACACGATTCCACCACATGGTTGGCGCCGATCCTAATAAAATCGTAGGCTCCGGGTGCCGCCATTCGCGTAAGCCCGGCCTGCAAACCAGGTCCGTGCGGACGGCGCGGCCGGTGTTGCCGCAAGCACATCGTCAGCGTCTTCCGGCCTCCACCGCGGCGGGCGCGCGGTTCATCCGAAAACGGACGGACCGGCCAAGTTCGCCCACGTGATAGGCCAGCAGCAGACGAAACAGTCCTGGGTTTCGCGCCAGCGTTTCCAACACGCGAGTCCGCAAATTCGGGTACCGGTCCATCAGCAGAAGCAACTCCGCCATTGAGCGCGGCCGGCGCATGATTCGCAGGTGAGCGGCCTCGTACGCTTCCATGTCCTCCATGGCCAGCGCATCGGCCAATGCGAGCCCTTGTTGGAACCCCAGGCACATGCCCTGCCCGGTGATGGCGTCCACCGATCCCGCGGCATCGCCCACCAGCGCGATACGGCCCTGTGTGACGGCGGCGACTCTGCGCGTTGCCGAAATGCCGCCGCGCTCTTCGGAAAGCAACGGGGCATCGGCCAGCCGCGCCGCCAGATCCGGGAAGAATGCCAGAGCGTCGTCCACGCGCATTTGCGAATCTCCGCTCAACAGCGCCACGCACACCTCGTCCGGCCCCACCGGCGCGGCGTAAATCTGCAAGCCCGGCCCCCAGTGCACCTCCACGCGGTCCGTCCACGGAGCCATCTGGTAATGCCTGCGGAAACCGTAGCGCACGCGCCGGTCGAGTACGCGCACTCCCATCCACTTGCGAACGCGGGATTGCGCGCCATCGGCGCCCACCAGCCAACGGCAGGAAACGGATTCGCCGCTCAACACGGCACCATCCACTGAAAGCGCGTCTATCGGCGTGTCCCAGCGCAAGTCGACGCCGGCCTCCACAGCCGCCTGCACTAGTGTCTGGTGCAAGACAGTGCGCCGCACGCCGAGCCCGCGGCCTTTGGGAAAGGTCCCGTCCACTTCCAGATTGCCTTCCAGGAAACGGATGCCGCGAAAGACCTGCCCGGCCGGGAGCGGAACGCCGAGCCGCGCCAGCGCGTCCAGCGCCTCCGGCATCAACCCCTCGCCGCAGGCCTTATCGATGGGGGGGTGCGCCGCGTCGGCCAGGATCACGCGGAAGCCTTTCCGGCGCGCGGCAATCGCGGCCGCAAGCCCGGCAGGGCCGCCGCCGATCACCAGGACGTCGGTGTCATATTGATGCACTTCAGACGCCGGCATTGAAACTACCAGCGTAACAGCACGATT